>JAYEKW010000258.1 GCA_034716895.1 Candidatus Neomarinimicrobiota bacterium | reverse complement strand
TCGTTTGCCGTATCTGTGTACCTGAACCCGATCCCAATGAAGAGAATCTTGCTCGGGCCGTAGAAGAGATCGAAGGACGTGAAGTGCCCGAAAGAGCACAATATATTCGGGTCATGGTGCTTGAATTAGCTCGTTTGGCCTCCTTTGGTCTATGGTTTGGTGGTCAAAATGGATCTGCCGGTCTCTACACCATGCCCCAATGGACGGTGGGAGACCGTGACTATATTTTGGATCTTTTTGAAGAATTGACCGGTGGTCGGGTCTATCACATGTACATCTGGCCAGGGGGTGTCCGCCGTGATCTACCGACGGGTTTTACCGATCGGGTCCTGAAAACTTTGGATTATCTGGAAGGCAGGTTGCCGGATATCGATAACCTCATGTTTAACAATGCTGTTTTCCAGAAACGGGCCCAGGGTGTGGGCTATATTGACCCGACCAAAGCGCATGAATGGGGCGTGGTTGGCCCCCCCCTCCGTGCTTGTGGCTTCAAGAACGATGTTCGTATCGATGAACCCTACGAGATCTATGATAAACTAAAATTTGAAATACCTACTGAAACTGGTGGTGATGTTTGGGCTCGTGCCCTGGTTCGTCGCCGTGAATACGAGCAGTCAATCAGTATTATCCGCCAGGTCATCGAAAAGATGCCCGGGGGTGAATATTATAATAAAGTACCCAATCCCCTGACCTGGACCATTCCCCCAGGTGATGCTTATGTTAAAACTGAGTCTGTCCGGGGTGAATTTGGTTACTACGTCGTTAGTGATGGTTCCATGAAACCACGCCGTGTGCATGTGCGTGGTCCAGCCTATGTCCATGCTGTTACCCTACTGGAACGAATTCTGGAAGGTGCCAATATCGCTGATGTTTCCTTTATCATGAATAGCATGGGCACCTGCCCGCCTGAAATAGAGAGATGATATCATGGCTCTGAATTTAAAAGGCATCCTGACCCCCTTTACGGCCCTGAAACAGCTTGGAAAACCACCTCATACAGTGGCCTACCCCATGGTGAAGAAGCCGACTGCCGAACGCTATCGCGGATTCCATTTTAACGATCTGGATGAATGTATTGGTTGCGGAACCTGTGGCACGATCTGCCAGAATGGTGCCATTGATATGATCAGCCTGGAAGGCATTGAGGGTAAAACAGGAGACAGTGGTCTCCGCCCCCGGGTTGACAACGGTCGCTGTTGCTGGTGTGGACTGTGTGTGGATGTTTGTCCCACAGGCAGTCTTAGTTTGACGCAAGAATATTTGTATGTTACAGATGACGCTGACAGTTTTTTGTGGATTCCCGGTGTTGACAATCCTGATGGCAACAATCACAAATCTTTCTATCCCGAAACTGTTGATCAATCACTCCTGGACTATGCCCGAATTCCCATGCCTGAGTTAGCGGGTAAGGAACGGGTGAAATCCTATGCTGAGGTTGTCCTGGGGTATAATCAGGAAGAAGCCCAGGCCGAGGCAGAGCGTTGTATCAGTTGTGGATTGTGTGTGGAAGCCTGTCCGGAGCACATGCATATTCCAGAATACATCAATGCCATTGCTCGTGGTGAAGCCGACATGGCCGTCAAAATCATTTATGATAACAACCCCCTGGGTGAGCTATGCGGAAAGGTCTGTACCAGGCGTTGCGAAGATGTTTGCTCCATAGCAGTGCGGGGTGAACCAGTAGCTATTCGCTGGTTAAAACGCTATGCAACAGAACAGGCTGACAATATCGACCTGATCCGTGAAATAGTTGATCCCGAGATCCTGCCGCCCAATGGTCACAAGGTGGGCATTATTGGTGCTGGTCCTTCAGGTTTGACTGCTGCTTATTATTTGGCTCTCAAGGGTTATGATGTAACCATCTACGAGGCCAAAGCGCATGCTGGCGGGATGACCATGTATGGTATCCCCAAGTATCGCCTGCCCATGGAAAGTTTACAAAAGCAGATCGGTTACATGGAATCCATTGGAGTTAAAATTAAATTCAACACCAAAATCGGAGTTGATGTAAGTTTTGCCGAATTGCAAAAAGAACATGGCGCTATTTTTATCGGTATCGGCTTTGAGGTTCCTTACACCCTGGGGATCGAAGGTGAACACTTTGAGGGGTCGATCCAGGCGGTCAATTTCCTGCGCGAGGTCAACGCCGAACGTCCTGTGGAAATCGGTAAACAAGTCGTGGTGATCGGCGGTGGAAATGTGGCTATTGATGGTGCCAGAATTGCACGTCGTTTTGGCTCGGATGTAACCATTCTTTATCGTCGTCGGGTAGAGGATATGCCGGCTGATTGGGAAGAGATCGAAGGCGCTGAGGATGAAGGTGTGAATATACTGACCCAGGCCATCCCGCTGGAGATTATAGCTGACAAGAGCGGCAAGGTTGAAGCCATCAAATATGGTCTGGCTGAAATGATCGATGATGGTAAGGGTGGTCGTCCCCGTCCCCGTCTCATTGAAGGTGACGAGCACATTATGCCGGTTGATAATATAATTGGTGCCATCGGACAGGAGGCAGACTACTCCTTTATTCCGACTGATATTAAGGGACAGTTGGAATTCAGCCGCGGTCGGATGGTTACTGGAGAACTTAAAGAGACCAAACTGCCCTGGTTGTTCGCTGGAGGGGATATCGCGAATAACACAGCAGATGCCATCTCAGCGATCGCTGATGGATACAAGGCTGTCAAGGGCATTGAAAAACTTTTTGCTCAGAAAAGTGGAGAATGAAGCATGAATACATCAAGTGTTGAAGAAGCCATCCAATTTGCAATTGAACAAGAGATTCAAGCAGCTGAATTGTACAGCTCACTCCTGGAGAAATCAACAGATCCCAAGGCTCAAGAGATCTACGCCGAGCTACGTGATATGGAGATCATCCACAAGGAGAATCTGGAAAACTTTGATCATATTGAATTCTTAAAGCGCCACGCTGATCAGCCCCTGCTGGATCTTAAGCTCACCGATTATCTCGTTGAGAAACAGCCTGCTGAGAACCTCAGCTTTCAGGACACCCTGATCCTGGCAGCCCAACGAGAACAGAAAACCTATGCGCTCTATGCTGAACTGGCATCAAAATTCGAATATGACGAAATACTACATAATCTGTTTTCATTACTGGCCCGGGAAGAGCAACTCCACAAGGATCAGATCGAAGCACTCTATGACGAGACCGTGCTTTCCCAAAATTAACGCGTAAGACCTTAAGTCGAATAAAAAAAACCACCGGATCAGGTGGTTTTTTTGTATCCGAAATTATTTTAATCTATAAGATCAACGCCAGTTGAAAATGTCCTCAGAGAATTTAGCATGTAGCGTGAAATACAAATTATGGTATTGATAATCAAGAAAGGCAAAGTCAGGATCAGAATAGTTCTTCAGGATATAGCCTACACCAAACTGAAGATTGGTTAAGACGAGGTAATCAACCTCAGCAGCTAAACCGAAGGTCCCTTCACCCAGAGGATGCATGTAAACATAACGGGCATCTAAAATGGAACTGAGTTTCAGGTTCCAGGCAAATTCTCCCCGGGACTGAAAGAAGTAGGTTTGGGTATTCACGCTTTCATCAAAAGCAGCGTCTTCATCAAAGACATAGCGGGTGGCAAAGCGAGAACCAATTCCAATCCAGGGATTGACCTGATAATAGGAATGAGCTGACAAAATGTAACGATCCTGACGCTCCGGGATAGCTATATGTGAATTCCGGTCTGAAACATAAGCCAACTTGGCCAATACATTGATCTTATCAGATTCTTCAGGTCGGTAAGCAATACCCGCCTGGTAGTTCTCTCTGGTATGGGAGCCGGCATTTTGACCCTTATAGCGATTTTCCCAGTGATCCATTTTGACGATGGCACCAAATCCGGCAAATATCCGCATGTCACCCCCGAGAGCTATCACCCTCTGCAAACTACCCACATCATCCCGAACCTCATATTTTCCAATGGCTTTCAATGGCATATCGGGTAGATATTCAAAAGAAAGAGCCATGGCCTGATGGCTGGGGGTTGGAATTTCAAAAGAATCAACAGTAGCTGTGTTCTCCAGGGAGATATTGACGATCAGGTCTTCCCTCAGGTGCCATTTATTGTTCAGCCCGATGCTAGCCCGATTACGTTGCTCCCCAGTTATACCACCGATCTCATATTTACCTTGAATATCGGTGTTCTCGCCCACCGTGGATCGGAAGCCAAGTACGCTTTGCCGATTTACGCCGGTGCCCTGGATAAAGCGATATTTCCAAAATACTTCCAGCTGCTCGGTAATGGGATAAATAAGCCCCACACTGGTATTGGTTGGTTTTGTGCGATTCCTGAGATTCATATTCTGTTCATGTTCGAAAACAGCCTGAATATGATCCAGTAATAAAATGTTGTACTGCGCTTTCAGCAAGTTTGAGTGATCACCATTAAGTAAACTATCAGCAGCATTGAAGCGTTCCCGGAAAGCATTTTCATAACCAACCTTAAGAGTTGCAGTTTCTTTCACACGGCGCTCGAACTGCATGTTGAATATGCGGCTGTTGGTAGTATTGCTGGTCCCCATATTACCGGATTGTTCGTAATATTCTGTGCTTATCAATCCGTATTTAGTTGACTTATATTTAGCGTTCAAACCATACTTAATTGATCCACGTTCACTAATTCCGCCAACTTGGGAGGAATTAGAAAAGTCGTCGCCAATTGTTCGGAAATATCCCTTAAGATTCAATTCCGGAAGTGGGTTATAGAGCAGCTCTGTCCTAAAGGCAGCACCAACTGACGTGGAATCAGAAAAATCACTGGGTAACCGGGATTGGGCGAGTTCAGCAGCAACGGTGATCGACTCATTCACTGGAACGCGAGCATCAACACCATAGAGTAGATAGCTGGCTGTTGCTCTTTCTTCAGCAATGAAAGTCGATCCGACCGCAATTCTACCATTTTCTCCAAAATTACTCTTATGCCGGAGCCCGCCGATCCATGATCTGGAATTACCACCCTGAAACTCATAGGCAACAATAATGAAAATAGGATTCCCGACACCATCAATGGCAGCAACGGGTTGTTTGAACATCAGGGTTCCGTCAACATAATTGATATCATAATCAAAAAAGCGAGTCAAGTTTCTGGTTTCCAGGATGACCTCAGGATGGTAGCGATCTTTTGTGACAAGTCGAATCTTTTCTGAGAAACGGGTTAAGTTTCCATTGCCCAAATAGTAAAATCCACTGATACCTTCACCCCGGATCTCCTCTTGTTCCATTGATCGATCTGTAGCAGTTCCAAAGAATTGAACCTGATGATTCTTATAAAGATACTTCCCCATGAGACCATTAAAAGTTCGGTTATAAGCTGTAAATTCATTATCGGTCATATTGGTGTTGTAATCCCCAAACATGACAAACGATTCGTTCTGTTCCAATTTTGCGTACAGTTTTGAGCGGCTCTGAGCATCATAGCTGATAGAACTGGCATCTCCAAATACAGGGTATAATTCCTCTGGATCCACATCAACAAAGAGCTGATCCAGATATCCGCGATCCGTATCCAGGGAAGCGGTTAAGCGAATTCCCGGCTTTATGCTTCCTTTGGCATAAAAAGCTGCCCGACCACCGAGAAGTGCATGATCACCCAACTTGGTATTATTAATATTGACCAGCCCAAAGTGAGGCAAGCCGTCCGGATCCTGTCCCTCACCCAGAGTGGATAAGCCCGTGCCAAGAACTCCCACCATGACAATAGGCTCTTCAGGAATACTGTATTTTACCGTAAATTTTTCTGCAAAGCCGAAGGCTTCAATCTCTAACTGAGCGCGTTCACTTGGCTCGAGGGGTGCCTGGAGTGTGACGGCTAGAAATCCTTCAATTACAGGTACCTGATGTCCAAAAGTTTCGGCATCAATATCTTCACTGATCAACGCTCCTGAGGACAAGCGCACACTGGCGTTACTGATTCTGTGCAGTCGATAACCCCATTCGTCCAACATCTCAAATTTGTAGGTTCCGGTACTTCTTCCGTCAGCCGGCAACAGGATCTCATCTGAAACAATTCTGATCTGCTGTAGTGGGCCAAGCACATGAATTGATTTTTCAGTAGTAAAAGTCCGCTCTCCAGCACCGATCGCCTCAGCCCGTAGAGTGACCGGACCAGATGGTACTTCAATATTGAGAAAATCCAGTAGGCCATCAATTCGTATGATGTTTGAGGCTGTTTCGACATCATTCACAAAAAGTTTTGCCGGTGATCCGGCTTTTCCCGCAATAGTGACGGAGATATGGTTCAGATTACTGACAGCCCCATCCTTAGGATCAAGCATGATCACTTGTCCAAAAATGGCAGTTGCCAGGAGAAGACCGGTTATAATTTTCAATAGTCTAGTCATCAGACACATCCGGTTCTTGAGTATTTACTTTTGCTTCATCCACTTCTTCAGCTTCAGTTTGGAGTGCATCCACATCTTCAATATTTACTTTCAACACTCTCTCAATAATGCTGGACAGCGGAACACCATTCTTAAAGAGCTGTACGCTTAGAAAAAGATCCCTGATCCCGGTAACTCCTTGGGGTGCATTGATATGAACCGACGGTACTGTTTCCAACGCGTCAACTTCGATCACATGACCCCATGACTTCATGGTACCGGCAACA
>JAYEKW010000257.1 GCA_034716895.1 Candidatus Neomarinimicrobiota bacterium | reverse complement strand
CTTCCGGCATTATTCATTTTAGTGGAAAAAGTGAGGATAGCCGTGAAGAAACAAAAATTGTTTGAGCCGATAGGCGAGTTTTTTTGTTTTAGGCCATCCTCACTTTTGGAGCGTTAAGAAATGAATTAAAAACACGCGTTTTTACAAAACGCTTAGATGCCTTGATTTTTTGGTTCCTTTTTTATCAAGAAAAAAGAACGAAACGTGGGGAAAAATGGACGGATTATTGAGCATGGATAGTAATAAGTCAATTCAAAATGCAATGTTTTGGATCACATTTCGGAATTTATTCTGAAGTGGATGCCAACTAACCAGCTGCTTCAAGCGGACTCACTCAAAGGGATTGCTTAACGATAATAAAGTCTCAGGATATGCTGATCATACAAATTATTATATCATACGGAAGCCGCTTAAGCGCAAAACGTTATACCTCAACTCAGTTTATAAATCTTGCGGTATTTGGTTTCCAGATAATCCATGAATGGCTTGGCGGATAATTCCTGACCGGTGAGATTCTTGACCAGCTCTTCAGCCTTATAAAGGCGTCCTTTTTGATGAATGTTCTCTCTCAGCCAAGTTAACAGATTCGAAAATTCGCCCCTTCCGAATTGATCCTCCAAACCGGGTAACTCCTGTTTGGCTTGATTAAAAAATTGGACGCTATAGAGATTTCCAAGAGTGTAGGTGGGGAAATAGCCAAAAGCACCAAACGACCAGTGAACATCCTGGAGCACTCCCTCAGCATCGTTGCGGGGACAAATACCCAGGTATTTTTCCATTTTTTCGTTCCAAAGTCCTGGTAGCTCAGCCACGGGAAAATCTTCATTGATCAGCATTTTTTCGATCTCAAAGCGTAGCATGATATGCAAATTGTAAGTCGCTTCGTCTGCTTCAACACGGATCATACTGGGACGAACCCGATTGATAGCAGCATAAAACTGTTCCCGAGTCGTGTCGCGCAATTGATCTTTGAATTTTGTCTGAAGCTTGGGATAAGCAAACCGCCAGAAGGACGGGCTTAACCCAACCAGGTTTTCCCAGAGACGGGATTGGCTTTCATGGATACCCAGAGAAATGGCCTGACCCAAGGGGTTGCCATATTCTTCCAGCAACAATCCTTGTTCATACAGGGCGTGACCACCTTCATGCATGGTTCCCAACAAAGCGGCTTTAAGATCGTTCCCACGTAACCTGGTCGTGGTGCGAACATCAGTCGGATGGGTGCTGGTGGTAAAGGGATGAGCCGAGCGATCCTGCCGTCCGATATTCATATCAAAACCAATGGCTTTCAGCATGTCCATCCCAAAGGACCACTGTTGATCGATATCGTATTCTTTACCAAGGACACTGCCATTGACCCGATGTTTGACTTCCTGAATATTCTGAATGAGCGGAACCAGTCGTGTTCGGAGATCCTTAAAAAGACTACTGACTTTTTCAGAGGTCATCTTCGGCTCAAATTGATTCATGAGGGCATCATAATCGGTAGATCCCTGTGAGAGATATTGGGCTTTTTCCCGCTGCATTTGAACCATTTTAGTTAGAAATGGCTCGTAAAATGAAAAATCGTTATCCTTACGAGCCCGAGTCCAGGCCTGTTGTGACACTGAGGCGTGTTTTGCCAGGGTGGTGACAAACTCTGCCGGCAAGGCCGCATTTTGGCGATAATCCAACCAGATTTCTTTCAGTTGCCGAGTCTCACGTTCATTCAGGGTCATGGTCAGCAACTCGCCTGTTTCCAGATCAATGAGCTCTGCCAAAGCTCTTTTCAGGGGTTCGCCCACCAATTTGGCGTGCATTAAACCGGTGATGTAGGCGACCTGTTCAGCCCGCGCCGCACCGGCACCTTCCGGCATATAAGTTTCCTGATCCCAACCCAATAAGGCTTCTACTCCCTGTAGATGGCTGGCTTCCAGCAATTCTTTTAGAATTACATCCTGTGCTGACATATTTCGACCCTTTAAATAATTGTTTGCATCTCGCCAAAATGACGACCATGGTAAAATAACAACAAATGCACTTTTCGCTAAACCTGAATTTTTCATGATGGTGCTTCATTACACTAAAATGATTCTTTATAATCCACAGATTTACGCAGATTGTTACAGATGACTGTTTTTAAACTTCGTGTTTATTTGATATTTTCGTGTTCTTCGTATCTAAGCCAATGACTAACCACCTGATATCCCAAACCGAAAATATTGAGGGTTTGCTCTTTCACGGGATGTGTTTTGACTTATTTTTCAGGCATGACAAACTCATCTAAACTCAGAGCCGGATTGATCGGCGCAGGCCATATTGGTCGTTTTCATACCAGACATCTCAGCCAGCATAATGACTGGGATTGTGTGGGTGTCTTTGACACAGATCATAACAGAACCAAGCTTATCGCAGCTGAGTTTGGCGTTCCTGCCATTCATAATGTCGAGACTCTCATAAAGAATTGTGATGCCCTGTTCATCACCTGTCCTACCCAATTCCATTTCTCACATGCCTCCACTGCTATTGATGCTGGCAAACATGTTTTTATTGAGAAACCTATCACCGCCACCCTTGCAGAAGGTGAAAAGCTAATCGCATCTGCTGAAAACGCTGGGGTCAAAATCCAGGTTGGGCACGTAGAACGCTTTAATCCTGCCCTTACTGCCCTGGATGGCATTGAACTAAATCCTCAATTTATTGAAGCTCATCGCCTGGTGAGTTTTGTTCCCCGGGGAATTAACAATCCCGTCGTGCACGAGAATATGATCCATGATATTGATATCATTCTGTCGCTGGTAAAAAGTCCGGTGAAAGATATTCAAGCCAATGGCCTCGCTGTGGTTTCCAAGTTGGCTGATATTGCCAACGCTCGTATTGCTTTCGAAAATGGTTGTGTTGCCAACGTAACCGCCAGCCGTATTTCGCTAAATCCCATGCGTAAGATGCGCATCTTCCAGAAGGAGCATTATATAACCATTGATTTTCAATCCGGCTCCACAGAAATGTATCGTCTGGTTCAGAACGATTCAGTATCCAGGGGTGATAAGATTATTCCCCTGGAGGGATCAGATAAGGTCATCGTGTACACGAACAAGGCGCTTCCAAAAACCGATGCCATGTACGCAGAGCAAGCCGCCTTTGCGAAAGCGATCCGCAATAATGATACACCTATTGTAAGTGGGCGGGATGGACTTAAGGCATTGCAGATCGCCGAAATGATCAACCAACAACTAATGAATCAATAATGCTTTTTAAGGTAAGTCGCTTTTTACACCGCGAAGGACACAAAAAGCGCGAAGAATGTTTTTGGCAGACTCCCTTAATAGCATATCGGCTACTTCTTGTTTTTGGGGATCATCTCTATTTTTCTACAGGATCTTCAAAATAAAAACTGCAGCTAAAAACTTTTTGATCGTTGCCGGGGAAATTTCCGGTGATCATCATGCAGCACCTTTGATGGCCGCCATTAAAGAACATCATTCAGATCATCGTTTTTGGGGTCTTGGTGGAGATCGCATGACCCGGGAGGGGTTAGACTCTCTGTATCACGTGAAAGATCTGAGTGTAACTGGTTTTATAGAGGTTCTAAAACACCTTTCTTTTTTTAAAGAGGTTATGCACTCTGTGATAGAACAGTGCCAACAGCGTCAACCGGATGCGGCCATTCTGCTTGATTATCCCGGATTTAACCTGCGCCTTGGAATGAAGCTAAAAACACTGGGTATTCCAGTGTATTATTATATATCGCCTCAAGTCTGGGCCTGGAAAAAGGGTCGTGTAAAAACTATGCGGCGGTTTATTAAGCGCATTTTTGTGATCTTTCCTTTTGAAGAGGATTTCTACAAGAAGCAGGGTATTCCTGTTACTTTCGCGGGTCACCCGCTGGTGGAAAAGGACTTTAATATACCAGATAGATCTGCTTTTTTCAGTCAGCATGGTCTTGATGAGAAAAAACCAATGATTGCCTTGCTGCCAGGTAGTCGACGGAATGAATTGGAGCGACTCACTCAACCCCTTCTGGAAGCCCTCCAATTGTTGAAAAAACAACAGCCTGATCTTCAATTTACATTGGCTGGTCTTTCTGATCTGGCCGATTCTTATTATGAACCCTTTCTGACTCTTGACGGAATCACGTTGATCAAAGATGACCCTTACCCAATGATCTTTCATGCTGATCTCGCTATTGTGGCTTCTGGAACGGCCACCTTGGAAACTGCTTATCTGGGCACCCCGCTGGTCGTGATCTATCGAATTGCCCCCCTTTCTTATCTTATTGGTAAACTGCTGGTGAAGATCGATCACATCGCCATGCCCAATCTGATCGTGGATGAACGGGCCATACCTGAATTGATCCAAAAGGATGCCAACGGGCAAACGATCGCGAAGGAAACTCTTCATCTGCTATCTGATCAAGCTGCTCGTATTGAAATGTCAAGCAAGCTGGCCATACTTAAGGACGCCCTGGGTCAGCCGGGTTGTGCTAAAATTATTGCTAGCCTCATTTTGAAGGATCTGGATTAAACCATGGGTTTAGATCGTAAGACCCAAAATCGTATTTCTATCATTGCTCGGCGTATTGGTGGGTTTTTGGTGCAAGCTATTGGCAAAAGTTTAAGACTGGAAATCCGTGGCTGGAATCGCCTGCGACATTTGTTAGAAAACGGTCAGCCTGTTATTCTGCAATTCTGGCACGGGGATATGTTTATTGCCTGGTATCTCACCGCTCCTTTACATCCCGCAGCCATCGTCAGTCAGGCAGGCGATGGTGATATTGCTTCTGCCGTTCTTGAAGGATTGAACTATGTCACTTTTCGCGGTTCCAGTACGCGGGGTGGTCGCAAAGCTTATACTGGAATGATCCGTTATCTAAAGAAGCAACAGATTAAAGTATCCGCTTTTGCCTCTGATGGCCCACGGGGTCCTCGTCGAATCATGAAACCGGGAACTTACGCAGCCGCTCAGCATCTGGATGGTTTTATTGTTCCCGTTGCCACTGCTTCCAGATGGGCACTTAGAGCTCGTGGTTGGGATCGGTTTGTAATTCCAGTTCCGTTTTCAAAAGCGTTGGCTGGTTTTGGCGAGCCCATCAAGGTGGATCCTAATTTACGTGGCGAAGCATTAGCAAACGCATTAACACAGGCTAGTGATATTTGTAGAATACACCAGGAAGAGCTGGAGAATTCATTCTAATTAAATCCATGTCATTCTCCCAATATTTATATTCGGCAACCTGGTTTTTACCCGTTCGCATTCTGCTTTCATTTTTGTATCGTGTCATTATAACTCTCCGAAATACGCTTTACGATCTGGGCATATTTAAAACTCATCGTGTTGCAACTCAGGTCATTTCAGTTGGCAATATTTCAGTTGGAGGTAGCGGTAAAACAATTCTGGTTCAGGCGCTGATTGAATACTTCAGTGATCATAAAAAGCAGTCAGCAGTTTTATCCAGAGGCTACGGGAGAAACACCAAAGGTCTGCTTCTGGTTGCCGATAGATCTTCTCTCAAAATTGACCCTTCTGCGGCTGGCGATGAGCCCTTTTTAATCGCACAAAACCATCCTGGAATTCCAGTTGTAGTGGCTGAAGACCGGGTCAGAGGTGCTCAGTATCTCGTGGCTAAATTTTTGCCTGATGTGATTATTCTGGATGATGGTTTTCAGCATCGTAGACTACATCGTGATCTTGATCTACTCCTGATGGATCAACCTGCTAATCAAAAACAACGACTTGTTCCGTGGGGCAAACTCAGAGAGCCTCTTGGCAATATTGAACGAGCTGATCTGTTTCTTTATAGCAAATCCGGAATGCGTGAGAATGATCAAAACAATCTCATCTTTCAACTGGATAATCAGGTTTGTGATCATGCCGGAAATCATCATGAGCTCTCCGGTTTAAAGGGTGAGTATGGTTTGTTTGCGGGCCTGGGAAATCCCAATTTTTTTTTCCAGTCATTTGAGCAGCAGCATTATGCTGCTCATGCCCGGATCGCCTTCGTTGATCACACGCAATACGACAGTGCTCAAAAGGAGGAGATCTCTCAAATATCCTGCACTTACTGGATCACGACTCAAAAGGATTTCATCAAGCTTGATTCCGAGTTCTGTCAACGGCAAAACATCTATTACATCAAGGTTAAAGCAAAACTACCAGAGACTCTCATTCGACACCTAAAGCAGCACTTTAAGTAATTGTTTGGTGTCTTTTTAGCATTATTAGCCGCTCGTATTATCGCATTTACCCAGGACATTAGCATCATTAGGGCATAAATAATCATACTTTGTTGTCATTATCATGATTCTGTCTGGTTTCTAATCTTTCCTTTCTTACGCGCTATACTGTTTGGTTAAAGCGATCTGCATCACATTACCTGTAAGCGTTGACTCAGCCCTGGCGCGATGCTTTGATCTCCTGGATTTTGCATCATAAATGCTTTATTGCTCTGGGATTGTTTCATTAATGATATTGCCAGACTGTCATCTGAAACCAGGGGTTATTACCTCGACAGAAAGTCTTTTGCTGAAGATCGGTTTCAACAACCCTGACAATTCAAAATCCGGCTCACTCAACTGGTCAAAGAGGCTCACCAAAAAATCCCTCGCGAGCTTAGAAAACCACTTCAAAAACATAAACAAATCCAGCTTCTACACGTCTGGGATTTGACCTGCTTTACCTGGTTTTGGATAGTAAAAATCAGGTTGACCTGTTGCTTCCCGATACTGGTGATATGCCGTCATTAAAATGACTTTCAGGAAACGGCTCATACTCTCGATTGCAGTTCAAGTCATTAATTCTGTCCCGGGAATTTACTGTTCGCCCTTCTGGCTGGATACCTGAATTCAGACGTTTTTCAACCGGCTCTTTCAAGCATTTTTTCCTTCAGAATTGACTCGCGTGATGTATAATATCAGAAGTGCAGCACAAGACAATTTATGAGTCATCCCTGGGACAAACTGGGTCTTCTCTTGAGTTTGTCTCGACGTAATGAAACGTAACTTGAAGGGGATACGGGGATGGGTTTCTACTTTAACCTGAAAGCACAATTAGCCTAAGAATTGGTGGGAAAACAGACAACTCCAGGCTATAATTATTCATGAAGAGTTTGAGTCGATGTAATCAACATTAATTAGGTGGGAATGTCCCGACTTGCGAGAGAGGTGAAATGAATTATAAGAAATTAGAAACGCTGCTTTTAACATTTGAAGGATCAACATTATCGTTTCCTTTTGATGATAAAACTCCGGTTTTTAAAGTCGCCAGAAAAATGTTTGCTCTGGTCAGTATTGATCAAACCCCACTTGCAATCAACCTCAAGTGTGATCCTGAAGATGCCTTGATTCTGAGATCACAATTTGCCGCCATCAAACCTGGTTATCATATGAATAAGGAACATTGGAATACCGTCACTCTTGATGGTTCACTGGAGCAAGCTCTCGTAGAAAAGTTAATCCATGATTCATATGAACTGGTTGTGAAAACCCTGAGCAAAAAGGAGCAGAGGCGATTGAACGTTTCTATTAAGCTGGCCTGAGATAGCCGGTTGCATCAGGAGTCACCATCTCGCAGCAGTGTACCTTCTTTTGCCACGAAGACATCCATCTTCGCTCGAAGAGCTACGCCGGACAAGCAAAGGCTCAAAGAGCCATTCAGAGATTTTATAGAACATTGTGCCTTGGTGACTTTGTGGCTATATATTTAAAAACATACTTACGGATAACATGGGCCGGTTTAATAATAGAAAGTTACATCCCAAATGATTCAATAAAATTCAACCCGAAATGTTTTGCCCGGGACAATTACATCACCAGGATTTCATTTGCCCTATCACGTTCGGTCACATAAACCCGACAACCCCGTGCATACCGTCATTTATATATTACACGCCACTTACAATTCACTACCCTAACACGGTAATTATCTTATTTATTAACCTGTGTTTAGGTGCTATATTTTTCCATGGCACGACCTTTGACATATATGTAAATCTTATGGTAAAAACCTATTATCAAATTATTTTCACCCCACAGAAGAGCATTTCCCTGCTCACTTTTAGACCTGAACCTGGTTCGGTCACTGTTAGTCGGGTGGTAAAATATTATTTTAAGGAATTGGAACGCTGAATACTACAACCCTCCTTCGAACCGAGATTACCAACACTAAAACCTATAGTTTTGGCTCTTTTTCTTTTTTTAAACGCTTAAAAGTGTCTGCTGACAAGCTTCCCGGGTTTGTCCTCCTTTTATTACTAACGTTGTTGAGTAACTCCAAAGTTTTTGGCCAGTGTAACTCTACAGGAAACACCTCTTATGCCACGGGAACACGGCGGGTAATTTTCAACACCATTGATAATTCAACCCCGGAAGAATACAATGCTTACTCAGATTTCACAAGCATGTCGACCAATGTTGGTCAAACAGGATCCTACGATTTAACCGTTAATGTGAATACTGATGGAAATTATACAGTCCATACTCTTGTATGGATAGATTGGAATCAAGATCTTGATTTTGATGATGCGGGAGAAACCTACGATCTGGGTACCGCTAGAAATGTTTCCAACAGCCCGACCACATTGTCACCAATATCTATAACAATTCCCGGGGCGGCCGCTCTAGGCTCCACAACCATGCGTGTTTCCACCAAGTACAATTCTGATCCATCAGCCTGTGAAACCGGGTTTGATGGTGAAGTTGAGGATTACTCCATCAACGTAACAACACCACCAAATCCGGAAATGGATGTCGCAGGTAACAGCACCTCGATCTTTGACGGAGATACATCTCCCAGCGTTAATGATGATACTTATTTTGGCAGTGCCGATATTGTTTCCGGTAGTGTTAGTCACATATTTACCATCTCAAATTCTGGCAACAGTAGTCTTGATCTTGGGGGAAACCCTATCGTTGCCATTTCTGGTAGTCATGCTGCCGACTTCACCGTAACAGCTCAGCCTGCTAATAATGTTAGTGCTGGCAGTAATTCCCTCTTTCATGTTTCTTTTGACCCCAGTGCCTCTGGCGCCCGCAACGCATCTGTTTCTATTTCAAATAATGACGCTGATGAAAACCCGTACACCTTTGATATCCAGGGAACGGGAACTGCTGTACCAGAAATAGATATCCAGGGTAACGGAACCTCTATCTCTGACGGTGACACTTCGCCTTCCGGTTCTAATGATACTGATTTTTCCACGGCAGACATCTATGGAGGCGCGAATACTCACACTTTTACCATTCATAATTCCGGATCTGGAGCTTTGTCGCTCTCCGGCACGCCTCTTGTTGCTGTGTCCGGATCGGGCGCCGCTGAATTTATTGTTAGCCAGCAACCCGCCTCAAGCACTGTCGCAGCCCAGGGTGGAACACAGACCTTTCAGGTGACCTTTGACCCAACGGCAACTGGATTACGTCAGGCTACCATCTCAGTTACCAATGATGATGGGGATGAAAGTCCTTATACTTTTGCGGTCCAGGGCACGGGAACCATTAATCCTGAAATTGACATCAAGGCGAATGGGGTTTCCATTGCTGATGATGATTTTTCACCAACAGTAACCGATTCCACCGATTTCGGTTCCACTCAGGTTGGAGATGATTCAAAGATCGTTACCTTCACGATCTATAATACTGGACCTGCCACCTTAAATCTCACCGGCTCCTGGCCTCTGATTGAGATCACGGGAACTCATGCTGGCGATTTTAGCGTACATACAGCTCCGTCTGGTTCTATTGCCCCTGGTGGAAACTCTATTTTTCAAATCGCTTTTGACCCAATTACATCAGGCGATCGATCGGCCATTTTGACGATCAATAACAATGATCTAAATGAAGATAGCTACTCCTTTGCTATCGAGGGTACTGGCTCCTACGCGACGGCTCCATTATCAGAGATCGATGTTCAAGGGAACCTGATCAGTATACCTGATGGGGACAATAGCCCCTCCTCAAGTGATGGGACTGATCTTGGCTCCGTTGCAGTGGATGGCAGCACCACGAGCCAAACTTTCACCATTGATAATAATGGTACCGAAGATCTTTTGTTGACCAGCTCACCTGTAGTGACCATTTCCGGTGTGCATGCTGCTGATTTTACTATAAGCCAACAACCCAGTTCGCCAATTGCTCCCAGTGGAACTGTTTCATTTGTTGTGGTCTTTGACCCGTCTAATGGAGGAACCCGTTCAGCCTACGTTAGTATTGAGAACAATGATGCTGATGAAAGCCCTTACACTTTCACCTTGCAGGGTGAGGGCGCAACCTCTCCCGAAATCAAGGTCACGGGCAACAACCTTGAGATCGTGGATGGAGATGCTAGTCCCAGTTTAACTGACAGTACTTATTTTGGCGATGTCACAGCCAGTCTTGGCATAAACCACGTTACTTATACGATTCATAATCTGGGTAGTACAACTTTGAATTTAACCGGAACTCCCTTGGTTAATATTCTCGGTGATGCCGCAGCTGAATATGCTGTGACCAGCCTGCCATCCTCAGCTATCAGCGCTGGTGGCAGTACAACTTTCACGGTTTCTTTTGACCCAAATCAGGTAGGTCTTAGAAATGCCAGTCTCTCTATTGCCAGTGATGATGCCGATGAGAATCCCTACAGTTTTGCTATTCAAGGTAATGGTACCGGTCCAGGATCACCCCTGGCTTGTGTCCCAAACTTTTTTCATATTTTTGGCGATAATGGTACCGTCACCTATCTGGATGCCTCCACAAACCCTTATTCATATACGACTATCGCAGTTGCCGGTTACCATGTTAATGGTATGGGCTATAATTTGGAAGACGGTCTGCTTTATGGCTTCGAGATGGATGGAGATGTCTCTGGTGACAATATCGTAAGAATTGATGGACAGGGTACGATCACGGTTCTTTCCAGTATTACTATTCCCTATTTATCCTGGCGAGCCGATTTTAACGATTCCGGTGAAATGTATTTCTGGGATGATAACGGCGATAATATTTCCGTTTTTGATGCCAGTACAGGTACTGTTACCAGTCAAAACACTGGTGGTACGGATTGGTTGCCTATCGATATGGCCTATTTAAATGATGATGGACATTTCTACGGTATTCACGTCACAACTCTTTATGACTACGACCCGGTCGGCAATAGTGTTTCCACCAGCGCTATTACTGGACGTCTGGCTGATGAATACAGTACAGGAACCAACAGTATCTATTACGGTGCCGCCTGGTCAGCTAATGATGGTTACATCTATACCACGAACAGTCAAAGTGGCCGCATGTATAAAATCAATGTTTCCAGCGGTGAAAGCGTTTTTGTGGGACAGGCCGAAGCCAATCTGAACAAGAGTGATGGTGCCTCATGTCCCCTGGCTGAATCACCCTTGCCAACGACTGGTTCTGTTGGTGACAAGGTTTGGATCGATACCGATGGAGATGGAATCCAGGATGCTGGTGAACCTGGTCTTTCCGGTGTAACCGTGTCTCTCTATGGAAAGGACAATCCTTTTATTGCCTCAACTACTACTGATGAGAATGGTGAGTATTTATTCGAAAATCTGTCTCCCTCTGAGTACTATATTATTTTTTCTGCCGCCCCGGCCGGGTTTAGCTTTACGCTTCAAAATCAGGGTAGTGACGATGTATCAGATAGTGATGCTGATCCGGCAGACGGTAGAACCGCTGATTTCTTTGTGGGTGTTGGCTCTATTGAAGAAGGTATGGATGCCGGATTTACAGCCACTGGGGTAGGTGATTTTGTCTGGCTGGATACTGATGAAGATGGTATTCAAGATACTGGTGAAGCTGGAATTCCTGGTATCGATGTAGAGATTAAAGTTGATGGTGGCGCCAGTGTGGCAACCACCACCACTGATGCTTCAGGTTTTTATTTCTTTACCAACCTTAATTCGGGTACGACCTATCGTTTGTATTTTACCAATATACCTGCTGGTTATGTCTTTTCACCTCAGGATGCCGGCAGTAATGATGCGCTGGATAGTGATAGTTATACCAGTGATGGCAGATCCCACTCATTCTCTTTAAGTAGTGGTGAATTTAACTCCAGTCTGGATGCTGGCCTGTACCAGAATACCAATCCTGAAATGAACGTCACTGGAAACAGTGTCAATATTCCTGATGGTGATACCACGCCTGGAACTGCAGATCATACCGATTTCGGGGCTGCCTTAATTTCCGGCAGCACCGTTGTTCGCACTTTTACCATAGAAAACATCAGTGGTCCTGATCTGACCTTGAATGGTACACCACTGGTTTCTATTTCTGGAGACCATGCTTCAGATTTCAGCCTTACAACCACTCCAGCAACTACCGTTAGTTCAGGGAATAACACTACTTTCCAAATTACTTTTGATCCCAGCGAAGGCGGACTTAGATCAGCTGTCCTGACCATTTCAAATACCGATGCTGATGAAAACCCCTACGACTTTAATATTCAGGGAACCGGCCTGGCTCCAGAAATAGTGCTAAAGGGACGAGGGGTCTTAATTCTGGATGGCGACGACAGTCCCTCCACGCTTGACTCAACTGACCTGGGAAGTGCCGATGTTGTTTCAGGCACTAACGAAGCAATCTTTTCTATTATCAATTATGGAAGCGCAGCATTAACGCTAACTGGTGCTTCTCCATATGTGGTGATTAGTGGATCCCATGCTGCTGAATTTACAATCACCGAAATTCCCACAACACCGATTGCGGATGACGATTCAACCACCTTTACTGTTCGGTTTAACCCAACAGCTGATGGTTTGCGAACAGCGACCTTGTCAATTGCCAATTCGGATACAGATGAGGATCCCTACACTTTTGATATACAGGGTACTGGAACGTCCTATCCTGAAATGGAAGTTTTGGGAGGCATTGAGTTAATTCTGGATGGTTCCACATCACCCTCTGCTGAAGACCTAACCGATTTTGGCAGCCAAGATATTTTTGCAGATCAAGTCTCTCATACTTTCACGATCAACAACACGGGGTCTGGCGCTTTAGCTCTGTCCGGCTTACCAATTATTCAGATCACCGGGGTTAATGCCGGAGATTTCCTCGTCGCCCAACAACCGCCATCGGCCACTCTGGCTGCTAGCGGAACGGTGGATTTTCAGATCACTTTTGATCCCACAACAACAGGCGTACGGTCAGCTACGATCACAATCCAAAATGATGATGACGATGAAAATCCTTATAATTTTGCTATTAAAGGGCTGGGAACATCAACACTTGATGAAGAAATAGAAGTTCTGGGCAATGGCAATGTCATCGACTCAGGTGATAATCTTCCAAGCCAGACCGACTATACTGATCTGGGGACAGCAAATATCTCCGGGGTTCCCACAACCTCGCCGTTTGTTATCCGTAATATCGGGTATGAGACTCTAAACCTGACCGGACCTCCACCCTATGTTGATATTACTGGAGCAAACGCATCAGAATTCAGCATAACCAGCAGTCCGGCCACCTCCATTGCCATTGACAGCGCTACAACCACCTTTGAAGTTACCTTTACACCAGCAGCCCGGGGTATCCGCCAGGCCACCATCAGTATTCAAAATAATGACTCTGATGAGAACCCTTATACCTTTGCGGTTCAAGGAACTGGTATTTACGATCCAAATTCACAATCTGAGATGAACGTTCAGGGCAACATGATCGATATTCCTGATGGTGACCCATCACCTGATGTCAGTGACGGAACGAACTTTGGCAGCGTGGAAGTGGTTGGTGGTTTTACCGCTTCTCAGAACTTTGTGATCCATAATTATGGCTCGGATGATCTGGTCCTGGGGGAAACACCCATCATCAGTATAACCGGTACTCATGCTGCAGACTTTACGGTAACAGCAGAGCCCGCTCCGCTGGTGGCTCCCAGCAGTTCAGTGATCCTGACCATCACTTTTGATCCATCTGGAACAGAATCACGGGAAGCAACAGTCAGTATTGGCAATAGTGATCAGAATGAGAATCCCTACACTTTTGATATACAGGGAACCGGCACAACAGCACCTGAAATGCTGGTCAGTGGGAATAGTCTCACCATCAACAATGGTGATAGTTCTCCCAGTATGTCTGACAGTACCTATTTAGGTGATGTTGACGCGAACCTGGGTACCCAATATGTAACCTATACTATTTCCAACTCCGGTAGTTCTGCTCTGAACCTGACAGGAACTCCCAAGGTCACCCTTCTTGGCGATCATGCAGCTGATTTTTCAGTGACAACACAACCCTCATCCCCAGTGAATTCTGGAAGCAATACAACCTTTACCATTGCTTTTGATCCAGCCATTGTGGGTCTCCGCAATGCTTCGGTCTCAATTACCAGCAATGACACCAATGAAAGCCCTTATACCTTTGCGATCCAGGGAAACGGAACTGGGCCAGGCTCTCCCATTGCCTGTGTGCCCAACTTCTTCCAGATCTATGATGCAACGGGTATTATTGCCTACCTGGATGCAACCACCAGTCCTTACACATACACAACCATCGCAACTGCCGGATATCCCATCAATGCAGTTGGTTACAACCTCGAAGATGGTCTGTTATATGGTTTTGAACGAGGTAGTGTCGTATCGGGTGACTATATGGTACGGATCGATGCAAACGGTGACATTACTGTTTTGTCATCCATTACCATACCTTTTTCATCATGGGTGGGAGATTTTAATGGCTCCGGTGATCTTTATTTTTTGAATCCCGGTGATAAAAATCAATTTGGTATCTTTGATGTAAGCTCTGGATCTGTCACCACAACACTTGCCAGTGGGGGTGATTTTCTGGCTGCAGACATGGCCTATCTGGATAACGATGGCAATTTCTATGGTGTTAGCGGCCTTACCCTATACATCTATAACCCGGTAAGTAATACTGTCAGCACTCAAACACTGACTGGTAAATTGGCTGATGATTTAAATGCCGGTACCAATGGCAATGCTTATGGAGCAGCCTGGTCTGCTTCAGACGGTTATGTTTATGTTTCCAATAACACCAGCGGACTGATGTATAAGGTCAATATAACTTCATATGAAACCGTTTATGTGGGTCAGGCTGTTGCCACCAACCAAAATGATGCGGCTTCTTGTCCCCTAGCTGAATCTCCTTTGCCAACCACCGGGACCTTGGGTAACAAGGTCTGGCTGGATAGTGATGGTGATGGTATTCAGGATGCTGGTGAAGCCGGTTTCGCTGATGTTACTGTTTCACTTTATGATGGTGATGATTCCTTCCTTAACTCCGTTGTTACGGGTTCTGATGGCGCCTATGTCTTTGAGAATCTGGCTCCCTCCGAATACTATCTCACGTTTACGAATCCACCGGCTGGCTTCACGCTCTCAGCCCAAGACCAGGGTGCCGATGATGAGGTTGATAGTGATGCTGATCCATCCACAGCAAAAACAGCCACGTTTACCATCAGTGCTGGTTCTATTGATAATACTCAGGATGCCGGCTTTAAAGCCACTGGTGTTGGTGACTATGTCTGGCTTGATGTGAATGAGGACGGTATTCAGGATGCTGGTGAATCCGGTGTGCCTGGAATCGATGTTGAGATCAAGATCGATGGTGGTGGCGCCAGTGTGGCAACAACCACAACTGATGCATCTGGTTACTACTCATTCTCGGGTCTAAGTAATCAAACCTATCGCCTATATTTTACCGGTTTACCAGCAGGTTATGTCTTTTCGCCCCAGGATGCCGGTAGTGATGATGCCCTGGATAGTGACACCTATACCTCAGACGGTCGATCCCACTCATTTACCCTGACTACGGGTGTTTTCAATTCCAGTCTTGATGCCGGTGTTTATCAACAATCTGAGCCGGAAATTGATGTCAAGGGTAATAATGTCAGTATTGTTGATGGTGATACCTCTCCAACAACAGCAGATCATACTGATTTCGGTTCTGTTGATGCTGTGATCGACTCTGTGATCCATACCTTTCAGGTTCTGAATATCAGCGGGGCTGATCTAACACTGAATGGCTCACCAAAAATCTCTATTTCCGGCACTCACGCTGATGAATTTGTGGTAACCTCAGATCCTGGTGAAACCATTGTCTCTGGCGAAAATACCAGTTTTGATATCCGTTTTATTCCAACAGTTGAAGGTCTTAGAACAGCTTCTGTTAGTATCGCCAATACTGATGCTGATGAAAACCCTTATACTTTTGATATTCGGGGGTTTGGACTCGCATCCGAGATTGAAATTTCTGGGAATGGGATAGCAATTGCAAATGGTGATACTGCAGCAACAGCTTCAGACCATACTGACTTTGGAACCGAAGATATTGTTACCGGTAGCCAGGCTCAGATCTTCACTATTCTTAATACCGGTAATGCAAATCTGATTCTCAATGATCCCTCACCACACGTCGTTATCACTGGAGACCACCCGGCGGATTTCAGCATTACAAGCGCTCCGCTCTCTCCTGTAGCGTCCAACAATACTACCACCTTTACCGTTACTTTTGACCCGACTGCTGAAGGAATCAGAAAAGCAACTATATCACTGGCAAACAATGATCTGAATGAAGATCCTTACACCTTTATTATCCAGGGAATTGGGTCTGCTACACCCGAAATTGAGGTTCAAGGGAATGGTGAATCTATTGCCAATGGTGACAGCTCACCCATTACCTCTGACTCAACTGCTTTTGGGAGTCTTGATATTCTGACCGGCACCAGTATACATACTTTTACCTTGCTTAATACGGGTAGTGGAACCCTTTCATTAACCGGCACTCCGCTGGTTGTTTTAAGTGGAACCCATGCTGGAGATTTTCTGGTCAATACCCAACCAGCCAGCTCTTCAGTTAATGCCAGCGGTGGATCGGTAACCTTTGATGTAACTTTTGATCCAACCTCAGTCGGTCAGAGAGATGCCGTTATCAGTATTGCTAATGACGATGATGATGAGAATCCTTTTACCTTTAGTATTCAGGGAACTGGAGTCGCTAGCAGTGAGATCAATTTGATTGGTAACAGCCTTTCAATCATCAGTGGCGATATCACGCCCAGTGTTCTAGATAGCACTGTCTTTGACAGCACCATTGTTGATTCTGCTTTCTCGGTTGGCTTCACCATTGAAAACCAGGGAAGTGCCGCTCTTAACCTTTCCGGCTCATCTCCTTTTGTGACATTTTCTGGAGCACATGCTGGCGATTTTAGCATCACTCAGATCCCTGATGCTGCCATAGCTGCTGGTGGTGGCACTACTGAGTTCAGGATCACCTTTACTCCGTCTGCAGAAGGAAACCGAACGGCAACCGTGAATATTGCTTCGGATGACGATGACGAAAATCCCTATACTTTTGCCATTACCGGATTTGGTGAACCTATGCCGCTGCCCGAACTGACACTTTCAAAAAGTGTTGATCTTGCCACGGCCGCTCCTGGAGATACACTGACTTATACTGTTGTCTATTCTAATGTTGGTGAAGGACTGGCAACCAGTGTTGTTGTTATTGAAGATATCCCGGTTGAAACGACTTATGTTGAGAATACAGCTGTAGGTATCAATATGACCATTGAGTTTAGCCATGACAATGGAACCTCTTATGACGTTTCTCAATCGGAGCCAGTAACCAATATCAGGTTCACGCGAACCCTTTCCCTACCCGCAGGTTCCAACGGCACGGTGACCTTCAAGGCAATCGTTGATTAGCTCGGTGTGATTTTTATGGGTGTTTATACCAATTAAGCCGGGTGAAAACCCGGCTTTCTCAAATCTATATCAAAGTTTTTGATATAGTGTTTGCGTGAAGGGGTCAACTGCCTTAAAATTTAGCCATGAGACCGATTGACCGCCCAACAAAAATAAAGATAGAAGACCTGCGCATTGGTATGTTCGTTGAGTTACCCGGCAATTGGCTTAACCATTCTTTTGTTCGCAGCAGTTTTCTGGTCAAACACCAGTCACAACTGACCAAAATCGCTCAGAGTGGAATCGAAACCGTTGTCGTTCATCCCGTCAAAAGCCTTGTTCGTCCGGAGCCCAAAAAAAAACAACCCAACTATATAAAAAAGAGTCCCGTAGAAATTGAAGCCACACGGGAAGAGGGGCCTTCCCTGATACCCGAAGGATATAGTGACTTTCTTCAAGACTCTACCATCGAACCCAAACGCAAAGCTAGTTATCTCCATGAGGTTTCCTTAGATATTATGGATAAGGTGCTGAAAGCGCCCTCTGTCGAAAATATCACTCACTTCAAAGCTGGTATTTCAGAGATGGTTGACCTTATTATGGCCGACGATGAAACAGCCTCCCACCTTTTGAAGATCACTTCTCATGACCACTATACCTTTACCCACTCCGTGAATGTCGGGGTGCTATCTGTGCTGCTTACAAAAGCTATCTACGGCAATTCAAGCCACCATGATTTGCAAGAATTAGGAGCCGCTTTTTTTCTGCATGATCTGGGGAAAGTATATGTTCCAGACTCATTGATCAACAAACCCGGGAAACTCAATGAAGAAGAATGGAAGCTAATGCAGAATCATCCCCTGGGCGGTTACCAGATTCTTTCTGATACTGATCACCTGAGTCCTGAGTGTAAAATAATTGTCATGCAACACCATGAACGCGACAATGGTACTGGATACCCTCAGGGACTGAGAGGCGATGAGATTCATGTATATGGTCGCATTTGCGCCATTGCAGATGTCTTTGATGCCCTGACATCCCGGCGGTCTTACAAACCATCGATGCCACTTTATGATGCCTTAATGCTCATGAAGTATGAAATGGGTTCCCACTTTAACGCTGATCTTTTTGCTGAATTTGTTCAACTTTTTAAAAAATAATTTTTTTCTAATTTGTGTCTGCCCCTAAATTAAGCGCGAAGCAGATGCTACTACGGTTTCCCACAACGAACTTGACGAATACTACGAAAAATCATATGTATCTTCGTGAATTTCGTTTGCTTCATTGTGGAAAAAGAGTTCAGAGACGGACACTAATTAAGGTGCACAAAATGCGTAAATCTTTTTTCTTGATGATCCTGCTACTGGCGGGCATATCACTAACGGCAGAATTAAAGACAGGAGAGAACATGCACGGGTTTAAACTACTTGAAAAGCGTTTTGTTAAAGAGGTCAACGCTGAGTGTTTTCTGTTCTCACATGAAAAATCCGGAGCCCGTTTATTTAAAGTATCCAATAGCGATCTGAATAAAACCTTCTGTATCACCTTTAAAACCATTACTGAGTCTGATGCAGGAACGCCCCATATCCTGGAACATTCCGTCTTAAATGGTTCAAAAAACTTTCCCGTAAAAAGCCCTTTTGATATCTTGTCAAAAGGCTCTTTAAATACCTTTCTTAATGCCATGACCGGGAGTGATATCACCCTCTATCCTGTATCGAGTATGAACGACAAAGACTTTCGATCACTCATGCACATCTATCTGGATGCCGTTTTTAACCCGCTTATTTATGATGACCCGCGTATCCTGGATCAAGAGGGCTGGCACCGAGAATTAGAAAATGCCGATTCTGCACTTACTTATAAGGGTGTTGTATATAACGAGATGAAGGGTGCCTTTTCAAGCCCCACCCGCGAATGGGGTTATCTGGTTGATCAAAATCTATTTCCCGATACTCCTTATCGCTTTTCGTCAGGTGGCTACCCCTCAGCCATACCAACTTTAACCTATACAGCTTTTTTGGCCTTTCACCGTAAATACTATCATCCATCAAACTCCTACATCTTTCTCTATGGTGATGGTGATCTTGCATCAGAGTTGGAATTTATCGATACACACTACCTGTCAAACTATGTTCGTCCGGCTCAATTGGTGGATTTGCCTCTTCAGGCCCCCTTCAAAAACATAAAGAAAGGGGCTGGATCTTATGCTGCCACAGAAGGTTCGGAGCTTGAACAACAAAGTTATCTATCTCTTTCTTTTGTATGTGGACAGAGTATTGACCTGCAGTTGGTAATGGGATTGCGGGTGCTTACACAGGTGTTATTTAATAATGAATCGGCTCCGGTCCGCCTGGCTTTACAGGAGGCTGGCATTGGGCAGGATATCAGTGCCTGGGTTGACGATCTACGCCAAAATGTGTTTCATGTCCGTGTTCAAAACGCCAATTCTGACGAGGCGGATGAATTCTATCGTATTGTTTTCGAAACCCTTCGGGATGTCGCGTCCCAAGGAGTAGATCAGGCCGCCCTGTCTGGCGTATTGAATCGCATGGAGTTTCATCTCAGAGAAGGCAACACGCCCCACAAAGGACTTTCCTATAATCAACAGGCTTTAAGTTCCTGGTTTTGGGGAGACGAACCCTTCAGTGGACTTGAATATGAAAAAACGCTGGCCGCCATGAAAACGGGTATTGCCGCAGGATATTTAGAAAAATTGATTACTGAATATTTTCTAAATAATCCTCACGCCTTGCTCTTTACGCTTGATCCCAAACCGGGACTGGAAGCGGAAAATGATCTGCATACCTCAGCCGAATTGGCCGCTTTTAAACAAACGCTCTCCGATAATCAAATAGCTGATCTTGTGGAGCAAACGATTCAGCTTATTGAATATCAAAAGGCCGGTGATAGCCCTGAAGCGTTAGCAACCATACCCCTGTTGAATTTAAGTGATATCGAACCTGGCGTTGACTGGTATACCGCAGAACAGCACCGGGTTTCTCGTGTTCCTTACTTACATCACGAAGCATTTACAAATGATATCAATTACATCAGACTTTTTTTCGATCTCAGGGTCTTACAGGAAGAGCAACTGCCTTATGCAAACTTATTGGCTGTTCTCCTTGGGTCAATTGCTACTGAGTCCCACACTTTCGGTGAGCTAGATAATGCACTGGATACCCATCTTGGCGGATTCAACACTTATCTCACCTCCTATCTGGAAAACCGTAATGATGATAATCTGATACCAAAATTCGTGGTTTCTACAAAAGTACTTGCCCATAAACAGGATCTCGCTTTTGAATTGAGTAACGAGGTTTTGCAGCATTCTTTACTAGGTGATATCGATCGCCTTAAAGATGTACTTGTCAGACACCAGTCACGCCTGTCGGCAGCAGTGAAACGTGACGGACTTGGTTTTGCTCGTACTCGACTTTTTTCTTACGCTACCAGAGCAGGGCTTTTTGATGAATTAACCGGGGGGCTCGATTATTACTGGTTCATTTCTGATCTGGTGGACAATTTTGATACAAAACAATCCGCGCTCATTTCAGATTTACAAAATGTCTCTGAATTACTTTTTTCACGCAAGAACTTAGTTGCATCGGTAACCTGTTCTGGGGAGGCTTTAAAACCGTTTAAAAAAGAGCTTCGTTCTTTTTCAAAACGGCTGCCAAATAATAAACCTGTATATCTGGACTGGCGCTTGCGCTCTACTTTGAAAAACGAGGGATTAATGGCAGCTTCAAAGGTTCAATATGTCTTACAGGGTGGTGATTTTACTGATCTTGGATATCAATGGGATGGCCAGATCCTTGTGTTGAATCAGATAATTTCCAGGGAATGGCTTAAAAATCAGGTCCGGGTGATTGGTGGGGCCTATGGTGGTTTTGCTCGCTTTTCACCTTCCGGTCGGGTTTATTTTGGATCCTATCGAGATCCCAATCTTACAGAAACCCTTGTAAATTATTCTAATACTCCTGCCTTTTTAAGTTCACTTGATCTTGATGACACAGAAATGACCCGTTTCATTATTGGTACCATTTCAGGAATGGATCGTCCGTTAACATCCTCTCAAAGGGGTGGTGTGGCAGTCGCTCGCTTTTTCAGCAAAACCAGTCGTGCCCAATTGCAGTCTGAGCGTGATGCTGTCCTGTCGACAACTCTGGCAGACATAAAAGCGTATGATCAAATGGTGGCAGATATTTTAAACAACAGCACGATCTGTGTTTACGGGAATGAGGACAAGTTAAAACAGAATAAAAAACTCTTTGAGAAGCTTATTGTTATTGACTAGTGTCGAGTCTACTGTGTAGTGTCCAAAAAGACGCAGGAATTTTCGTTGGTAGCAAGGCAAATATTTTTAGCATAGCCGTAGCTATGGTTTAAATATTTAACGCAGCTAACAGCGAAAAGGACCAGGCTTGGTTGTGACAATACATGCTTGACTCGACACTAGTGTTATTTGCGAATTTTTTTTACTAAAAAGTGAGGCGTTCCCTGTTTTTTGCTAAAAGCAGCAGCGCTCCAATAATGATGAGTTTTTGACCAAGCAAGCTATATTCATTATCCCCCAAGAGTCCACAGTGACAGTCTGTTGTTTTCTTCAGAACCAACGAGTAAATACTTAATGCGGCTCCACAACAAGACAAACCAACGGCTACACCAACAGCTGAATTGAAAGTTTGTTTTATCCATATCCCTATGGCTAAATATAACTCAACTAAACATGCTACTGCTCCATAATACTTAAATACTTCTGGTAAACCTGTCATAATTACAAATTGTTCATATGGCGTAATTCCAAATCTCAACATCGAGTTAATTTTTATGATCGCAAGAAAGAAGAAAAAACCCGATATTGCCCAACGCATACCCGTCATCCCTGGTTTAGAGATTTCTCTGTATGACCATCTCATCAAGCATTAATCCTTTTTGCTTGCATTAATTCTGTGCAAAACATATTCTCTATCTACAACACCCCTTGAGAGTTCTGCAACACTGATTGCTACAAGGTAATAGTCATCATCACCAAAAAAGGAATTACTCTCGACTTTAACATATAGAAAAAGGTTGTTGCTATCATCTCTACCGAACAATGGGAACGGGAGACTTCCAGAAGACCGTTTTTCGCCATCTTTTGAAAACACATCGAAATAGTATGGCGCTTTTGGCTTTTCCATAATGGGTACATTTTTGTAAAATGATGTGATAACATTATCATTGATCAAAAAGAGTGCATAAACAACCGAATATGTATTGCCAATGTTTTGGTATTCATCAATGTCAGTTTTCTTGATATGTTTCGGTATCGACTGATAGTGACTGTTATTACCCTTGAATTCCATTTTCAAATTAAAATCCCCGGAATAAACTTTTATATTGAATCCATTTTCTGGATTTACCAGATAAATGTTTGAATGATCATCAATATCCATTGCTTGAAACTGCTTTAGCCTTATGTAAACCTCCAGATTTTCACCCGTGTGTGACACAAAATCTGCTGAATCAATTATATTTAATTGTTGGTCGTATTTGCACAAAGAATACGCTCTATTTTTCTCAAAGAACTCCCTGAATTTTGA
>JAYEKW010000256.1 GCA_034716895.1 Candidatus Neomarinimicrobiota bacterium | reverse complement strand
TCGCTTTTTTACTTCATTCAGATGATTCTGAATTTCATCCTCATTCTTGACAGGGAAAAGTTCTGCGATAAAGCGGGAAGCCTTGATCCTGGTTTGGTGTTCACAAATCTCAGTTGGTTGAAACCAGGAAGTATCACTCATTTGAGCACCGTAAATTTTCGACTCATTACCTGTTTATCGGAAATCAACTTGAGAAAATAGATCCCAGATGGCGTATCTGCTGGAAGCTTCAGGTCCAGAATATGGATCCCTTTTGGTCTATCGAATTCCTCCTGATATACAGGTTGCCCCAGGATATTATAGACATTGAATTTTAAAGTACCCGATGATGAGAGGATAACGTTCAAGTGGATCGGACCATTTTTCAACATACTCGGATTAGGCCATAAAGTCTGGATAGTATCCTCCAAGCCCAGCGTATTTGCTTCAAATGACAGAGTGAACTCAGCACCATCTTCCCTGTTCCCATTGATCAAAGGAAAGAGAAGGTAGTCCTGGTCACTCACATTTGAACAGGGAACCCAAAACGCTTCCAGGGCACCTTTTAGAGATGATCCAGCTGTTGGATCATGATAGGTTAGAAATGCGCGTTGATCAGGATCCAGATCGATCCCCCTGGTGTAAAAATCGTTGGAACCGGGGATAGTGAACGTTCGATAAGATATCTCCAATTCACCCAGGGCAAAGTCGAAGGATGCAGTGTAATCCAGAGGAATATCATACTGCTGAGTATGCACTTCAATAAGTTCGATCGCATCATCATAATAGAGTCCGGCTATTGTCCGAGAACCTGTAAAAACATTGTACAAGGCATATTTGCTTAAAGCATCTGTAAGACTCGAATTCCAAGGAGAGGAGCTTAAGATCTGTTCCAGGTTGTCCATGGCATTTTTATTGGATAAGTTTTCCCAGAGGTCAAGCATGATATGCTTATTCTCCCGGGTTCCGTACTCTTTGTCCAGAACTTGTCCATAAATGCCATGACCGTACATATAATTGTAACTATCCAAAGCCGGGAACTGGGAAGCGTTAAAATTGGTCTCAACATAAGCCAGATAATCGTTCACTTCGGGGTAACAGTATTCCTCAAACCAGACGCTGGATATCTCATACCAGTAGACATTATCCCAGTTCAATTCACCTGGATAAGCATAGCGCACCTGTACCATATGAAAAAATTCATGAGCAATAGTTACACGCAGTGCCTGAAGACCGGAAGTAGTATAGGAGGCTTCGGTGTAGTCGTTATCTATCACCAGGTAAGCTGGCGAAGGTGCTGAATTACCGAAATAGGTCATTCCATAATAGGAACCACCCCAGTTTTTAATATAGATATCCAGTTCGGATCCATCTATGTTTCCGTCCGGTAGCGGGGGCAGAAACCCCAATTCACCTACCAGTATTGAATAAGCCGAGTCGGCTGCTATGGCCGCTTCAGTGACAAATTCAGGTGTCCCACTGCTTTCTCCTCCGAGAACAGCATGACTACCAGTTCGAGTGAAATGAATTCTGAATTCACCACTGGGACTGAGAATAGACTCATCTAGAAAGTCCAGGTTTCTTAACTGAGGTGAAGCTCGCTTACTCAGCCTCAGTTCTGGATCACCAAACCCACATTTATGAGCCCGGATTTCCTGACTCCACAGGTTTGGAACAAGAATGATCAGAATAAGCAAAATACAAAATGCTTTCATCGGTTGAAAACTTACTATTCCCTGAGAATAATTGCCAGTGGGTTCATCAGAGGTCCATCTTTTTTTCAAGAACCTGAAAAGAGTACAACTTTGCAGTGGCAAAGAACAGGGTATGGTTTTTATTAGCTGTGTTTCCAATATAATTCTCTGTGCCCTCTGTGCTCTCTGTGGTTAGATAAAACCTTTACAGGACCAGTTTGATGATCGGCTATTTTTTCCTGAAAGCAATTCGGACAGGAACCCCTTCAAAGCCAAACAACTCCCTGAAACGGTTCTCAATATAGCGTTTATAGGCAGTTTTGATCAGGTCAGGATGATTTGTAAAAATAACGATCACAGGTGGTTCAACGGCTACCTGGGAGCAATAGTTCAACTTTATTTCTTTACCGCGGGGTGCCGCCGGCTGCAACCGGGCAACCACATCCTCCAGAAAGAGATTGAGCTGGCGGGTCTGGATGCGTTTCTGTTGTTCTTCATGGATCTGTTTAACAAGATCCACCAATTTGAACATCCTGCGTCGCTCCAGAATGGAAATGAATTGAATGGGATAATGTCTTAACGCATACATGTCATCGACCATGGCCTGTTTCATATCCCGCATGGTGTTGGTCGATTTTTTGATCAAATCCCACTTATTTACACCAACGATCAAGCCTTTTCCCGCACTGATCACCTCTTCCATCACTCTGGCATCATGGGAAACAAAACCCTTTTCGGCATCAATCAATACGATGACCACATCAGCACTCTTAATAGCTTGCTGAGTACGAATTGAGCTATAGTACTCAAGGGAGTCACTCACTTTGGCCTTGCGTCGCAAACCAGCTGTGTCGATCATTTCATAAGTTTGATCATAATATTTGAAACTTGTATTGATGGAATCCCTGGTTGTCCCTGGAATATCAGTAACAATTTGGCGCTCTTCACCCAGGAGCGCATTGGTAAGACTGGATTTACCAGCATTGGGCATGCCGACAATTGCAAAGCGGATCACATTCTCATCCACTTTCTCTTCGATCTGAATTTCCTCGAAAGTGGAGACAACCTTATCCAGAGCATCCCCAATGCTACGACCATTTAGAGCACTGACAGGAAAAACTTCTCCCAAACCCAATTGATAGAATACATGAGTTTGGTTCTCAAGTTCGTTATTGTCGGCTTTGTTAGCCAGGAGCACCAGAGGTTTTTTCGAGCGTCTGGCGCGTTTGACAATTTCTTCATCTTCCCAGGTAATGCCGACCATGGAATCAACCATTAACATGATTACGTCAGCTTCATCGATTGCGATAATAGCCTGCTTCCGAACCTCCCTATCAATGATGTCCTCACTCTTGGGAATATAGCCACCCGTATCAACCAGAAAAAATGAATACCCGGCCCAGTCAGTTTCAATGGCCATGCGGTCACGGGTGACACCTTCACGTTCATGAACGATGGATAGTCGTTTACCAACAATTCGATTGAAAAGAGTGGATTTTCCAACATTGGGTCGTCCCACGATAGCAACAACTGGCAATCTCATTTTGGTAGTTGTTTGAGGAAGTGTAGAATTGGTCATAATGATCCGTTTACTTATAAATATTTACAGGACAACTTGAAAAAAAATGTGCACACAATCCGCAATTTATGCCTACATCCATGGTTTCAGGATCTCCAACATATCTTCATGGTGAATATACACGGGGATGCCCAGCTTTTGCTCCATCTCTTCGCGAGTGTGATCATCCAGTGTAACACCATCTTCGCTGAACATGCGATAGGAAAGATAGATCGCGTCTGCTTTGACTACTGATCGAAGTTGAGTAACAATATCACGAGCTGGCAACAATCCGGTCACGGTCACCAGGTCTGCACCCAGCCACTCATTTCGAATAGGAATGATCTCGAATTCCAGATTTCCAATTCTATCGAGAGTACTGCTGATGGTCTTTTTTAGAAATGGATATCCGAGAGTACCAGTGGGGAAAACCAGGTGCGTTGGTCGCTTTAACTTCGGAGGTAACATAGACCGGCTGGCTTCAAAACGATTCGCGAAATCGCGGCATTGTCCCACACCATTTTCAATCATGGAGAACTCACCATAATAATCGTCAGCCGGGATGGGCACTTCGGCCAGAATGAAGAATTCATCACTGAGATAAACAAAGCGTTCAATTCCCACTACGTTAAATTCAGTTTCGTGAGTTTTAAACCAACTGATGAACGCATTGGCACTGGGTTGGTCGTAGGAGTCCAGATGAGGCAGGTTATCACGGTATTTGGTTATGCCAACTGGTACAATGGATATGGATTGGATCTGAGGAGTAAATTGCTTGAGATCCGCAATGGTCCGAAGCAGAACCTCACCATCATTCCAACCCGGACAGAGTACGATTTGCGTGTGCAGCATAATGTTGTGATCGGTAAGATACTTCAGCTTATCCATAAGCGTATCATCTTTGCCATATAACAGCATCTTTTGACGTAATACCGAATCGGTGACATGAACACTGATATACAAGGGACTCAAGTGCTGTTTGACCACTCGCTCCAATTGTTTGGAACCCATATTGGTCATGGTGATATAGTGACCATGGAGAAAACTAAAGCGAAAATCACCATCTTTGAAATTCAGGGATTCCCTGACACCAGGAGGATTCTGATGCGCAAAACAGAAGACACAGTTGTTAGCACAAGAGCGGATCTTCATGGGTTCAATGATGATCCCAAGTTCCTCATCCAGGCTCTTTGATATGGATATCTCACGATCAATACCGGCTCTTCTGATCAGAATCACTAATTCTTCATCAGCTGCATAAAACTCATAATCGATCACATCTGCAATATTTCTACCATTGATCGATAGAAGTTCATCACCGACTTGAATACCCATGGCTGCTGCCGGGGTTCTGGGAGTTATAGCCACAATATTCATGGCGCGAATATATTCAGGAGGCTGCGCTGATGAAACGATTTGATGTTTATGAAGGTAATAACGGACACAAATTAATGATTTATCCAATTGTCTTCCTGTTTTGCAGGTCTAAATTTTCAGCCATGTTATGGGTAAAAATTTAATAGAGGTGACCTTATGTCCATCCTTTCCTTCTGCGGAACTATTTATAACCCCGAAAATTTCCCGAATCTATCTGATCTAATCTCGCCCCCGTATGATGTGATCTCACCTGAAGAAAGAAGATTTTTTCTCTCCAGATCCCGCTATAACAGCGCCCGTCTTATCTTGGGTGAGGAGAAGCAGGGAGATTATTATGAGGATGATTTCTATGGAGGTAGCAGAGATCTTTTTAAAAAGTGGCGCGAAGAGGGTGTCTTGACAAAAAGAGAGCAACCCGGGATATTCTTTCTCCATCAATTCTTCATCGGTCCAGATGGGGAGCAGCATATAAGAAAGGGATTCATCGCGTTGATGCCATTGGCACCTTGCGGTCCTGATACAGTTCGGGCGCATGAAAAGACCCACAAAGGACCGATTAAGGATAGACTCCGTCTGACTGCGACAACAAAAACCAACTTCTCTCAAATATTTTTCACCTATCAAGATGCTGAGAATACTATTATCAAATTGCTGGATGAAGCGGTTTCCAAAGCTGTCCTGAGGCTCACTGGAAAAAATGAGGATACCGGAGTTGAGAATATCTGTTACCTCATTGAGAATGAAGAGGTTATTGCAGAGGTCGAGGAACTGATGGAGGAGAAGCCTGTGTTTATTGCGGATGGTCACCATCGCTATGAGACATTGAGTCTTTACCAGGGACAACGTTTAAATGAAACTGGTTTTTCGGAGATCGAAGCCAATTACGTCATGGGCTATTTTGCCTCAGCTCAGGATACCGGGTTAAAAGTCTATCCAACGCATCGTTGTCTGCGGAACCTGCCGAATTTCTCATATCAAATCCTGATGGACGAATTAGTCAAGTACTTTGATATTCTTCAAATGGATCCGGAAGATGTAAAGCTAGATCATGACCATCGAATCCTGATTATGGCCAATGAAGCCGGTGAGCCAATTGCGCTGCACTTGAAGGACTCGGCTTTCAATGACCTGCGTCATCGTCTGGAAGATCCAATTCTGGCTGAAATGGATACTGTTATTCTGGAGGAGATCATATTAAAAGCCATTCTAAAGCTCACAGATGAGGATATTCGACAACATCGCTATATTGAATACCATCGGGATATTGATGATTTTTGGACATCTTTGCGAACGGGTTGTCAGGTTGGCTGGATCATGAATTATCCTGATAACAACATTTTGTTTGAGATAGGTGGTCGGGGATTGCGCTTACCTCAAAAAAGCACCTATTTTTTTCCGAAATTACCCACGGGTCTGGTTTTTAGAGAATTGGAGGACTAAACAGTGAATAAGCCAAAGCTTTTTATACCCGGACCCACTCATGTGGACCAGGAGATTCTGGATGCAATGGCACAATACCCCATCGGGCACCGCACTGCTGATTACCGGGAATTGCAGGCAAAGGTTATCAATGGTGTTAAGGATTTCCTTTACACCAAACAAACAGTGTTGATATCAACCAGCTCAGCCACGGGTTTGATGGAGGCGGGGGTTCGCAATCTCAGCAGTCAACGGGTAGCCAATTTTGTTTGTGGCGCGTTTTCTCAACGGCAAGCTGACATCACTCGAATTTGTGGTTTGAATCAGGATGTTTTCAAAGTTGAATGGGGGCAAGCCACTACTGCGCAACAGGTCGAATCAGTCTTATCCAATGGTGATTATGACTTGGCAACAGTTGTGTTTAATGAAACGTCCACTGGTGTCATGAATCCCTTGGCGGAGATCGGCGAGGTTGTTAAAAAATTCCCTAAGGTTCTGCTCATGGTAGATGCCGTGAGTGGCATGATGGGAGCACCTATCAAAGTTGATGAGTGGGGCATTGATATGGCATTGGCCAGTGTTCAAAAAGCCTGGGGTTTGCCACCGGGTTTTTCTCTTATGTCATTATCTGATCGCGCATTGGAGCGGTGTCGTAGCATTCCGGATTCCCAAAAGGGGTATTATTTTGATTTTGCGCGGATGCATAAAGCAGGTGAAAAATCGCAAACCACCATCACTCCCAGTATTCCGCATTTATTCGCACTTGCGGTTCAATTGGACCGTATCCAGGCCGAAGGATTGGAAAATCGATTTGAACGCCATAGAAAAATGGCATCCAGAGTGCGCGAATGGGGACGGGAACAATTTGGTCTTTTTGCTCAACCTGGATTCGAATCTCAAACGTTAACATGTTTCAGCAATAGATCCGATCTGGATCTGATCACATTGGCACAGGAGATGAGAGCAAGAAATTATCTGATCTCAGGTGGTTATGGTGATCTGAAGGGAAAAACATTCAGATTAGCCCACATGGGTGATCTGCAAATAACAGATATTGAGGATGTCCTCAGTGTCTTGGATGAGGTTATCAAAAAACGATGAAAAAGATTCTGATCACTGATGCTTTGTCTCCAAAAGGTAAGGCTGTCCTCAGCGATGCCGGGTTGGAGGTAATTGAGATCCTGGATGGTGATGCCGAGAAGCTAAATGCTATTTTGCCGAATATTGAAGGTTGGATCATTAGAAGTGGAACCACTATTACTGCTGAAAAGATCCAACAGGCCACCAAGTTAAAAGCAATTGGACGGGCTGGTGTCGGCATTGATAATATTGATATAGAGGCTGCCACATCGCACGGCGTGCTGGTGATGAATACTCCAGGTGGTAATACGATTTCCGCCGCTGAGCATACCATAGCCTTGATGATGTCCCTGGCGCGGAACATTCCAGCCGGTGACAGTTCTCTGAAAGCAGGTCATTGGGATCGAAAAATTCTGGTTGGCACCGAACTTAACGGCAAGACTCTTGGCGTACTGGGGTTGGGACGCATTGGACAGGAAGTTGCCAGACGGGCTCTGGGGCTACAAATGAAGGTCATTGGCTATGATCCCTACGTGTCGGAAGATCAACTTATGGTCAAGGATATTTCAGTGGCAAAGCTCGACGAAGTTATTGAGCAAGCTGATATCCTAACTCTGCATCTACCACGGAATAAGCATACGCTTGATCTGATCAGCTCTGCGGAACTGGCTAAAATGAAATCCTCCTCAATGTTGGTCAACTGCGCTCGCGGAGGTCTGGTCAATGAATCTGACTTAGCTGAAGCATTGGCCGAGGGGAGCATTGCTGGAGCAGCCATTGATGTGTATACTGAGGAACCCCCGATCGATAATCCTTTACTCCAGGCCAAAAATATAGTGCTGACTCCTCACCTTGGTGCAAGTACACATGAAGCTGGTGAAAATGTCGCTGAGCAGATAGCAACTCAGATGAAGGACTATTTACTTCATGAGCAGTTGAGCAATACGATAAATTTGCCGATCAAAGATATGAGTATTCTTAAAACAATTGGTGATACTCTGGGGCTTGCCCGAGCCATCGGTTGTTTTCAACATCCACTGCATGCATCTGCTATCAGATCCTTGAGACTTAGTTACAATGGGTCCCCGGAGCATATCCAACCCCTGGTCTATTCAGCGTTTGAGGGAATCATGGAGCATCGCTATGATGGCATTGTTAACCTGATCAATGCTCAGGCTATTGCCCATTCTAAGGGGATTTCACTCAGTACTGTACATGATCCTGATCTGAGTCACGTCAAAAACCTAGTCTCTGTGCGGGTTGAATCAGCTACTGGAGAAGCCTGGGAATTGACCGGCTATACAGACATTCAAGGCGGCCAGCGTTTAACTAAAGTGAACAAATTTCATGTTGATGTACTGTTGGATGGACCTCTTATCCTGGTTATTAATGCTGATGTTCCAGGCGTGGTGGGTGAAGTTGGAACTCTATTGGGAAGCTTAAACATCAATATCGCTGAGTATTCACTCAGTCGCCAGACAGGGGATGCGCTATCGTTGATCAAATGTGATTCTGTACCGGATCCAACGCTAATAGAAAAATTAAAAAGTATTAATTCGGTGAGAGAGTGTTATTTTCTCGCGTGACCATTTAGCGGAAATCATTATCAATCAGGTTGCAGAGTAGGATTCTTTAGTCGATGATCAAAACGTGAGGTGATAAAATGACAGAAGAAAAAAAACAAGCGGAACAAGAAGAAGTAAAATCGGAGCGGGTGTCAAAATTGATGGATGACATGATCAAAGGTCTGCGTGAATTCGGGTCTACCGCAATGGAGAAAGCCGAAGAATATGGTAAGATTGCCACTGAAAAAGCTGAAGAATTAACCAAACTGGGCAAGATAAAACTGGATATTCATCAATTGAACAAAAGTCGGACCAAAGTGTTTTCAGAACTTGGCGAGTTGGTATTTAATCTAAGTGAAGAAAGCAGTCTGGCCAAATTGGCAAAGCATGAAAATTTTCTGGTCCTGGTAAAATCTATCAAGGAATTAGATGCTGAGATGCAGGAAAAAGTGGCTCAAGCCGATGAAGTGGCAAACGAAGAGGGAAAGGCTGAGATCAAAGAATAGGCTTCCGATTGTGGGTAGATCATTGACTAAGATTGAGATGCCATATTTTCAGCTCAAAAAGTCTTGTTATCAATTAGGCTGCTGAGTATACTTCGCAGTCAAAACTGGATGTAGGAATAAACTTGGGAATAATGACTCAAAACAAGAGAAATATCAGCACAAAACGGGATGATGGCTTTCGCTTTTTCTTGATTAATGACAAGAAGAATCTGGTAAACGAGTTTTTCTTTCCGAAAACTTGGGTATTGGGTTTGAGTTTCGTGGGTTTATTCACCATCATGGGTCTGGGAGCTTTTTTCTTCTCAAGCCTTTCAAGTGCACAGTACAATTTAAAAGTTCAGGGTCTGAAAAGTCAGAATAAAGAGTTGGTTCGGGTCATGGAAGACTTGAAGATTCGCCTTGACGATGCTGAAATCCAGCTAACTGAATTGGTTGTACAGGATGAGGCACTAAGAGTTTATGCTAACCTGCCCTCTGTGGATGCCGATGTTCGGGCTGGCGGTACTGGTGGAGCAGTAAATGACTATATTCAGAGCTATGACAAGCTTATACCTGTTACTGATCTTGATGTTAATTCGCTGGAAAGTAACATGGCCAGTCTTGGTCGTGAGATCACTCTACAACTCAATAGTTATGAACAAATCTATTCCAAGCTGAGCCAGGATATAGATCGCCTGCGGCAGACGCCTTCTATTCCTCCAGTTAATCGGGGCTATCTCACATCCAGTTTTGGGGTTCGCACAGATCCATTTACCCGCAAACGGCGGATGCATCATGGACAGGATTTTGGTGTTTTAACTGGTACACCCGTCTATGCAACAGCTGACGGTATTGTGAAATCCAGGAAAGGCAACACTGGCTATGGCAATACTGTTGTTTTAAATCATGGATATGGAATAAAAACGGTATATGCCCATCTGAGTCGCTATGCAGTAAATCCTGGGGATACCGTGAAGCGTGGAGAGTTAATCGCATACTCCGGGAATACAGGTCGGAGCACCGGTCCACATCTTCACTATGAGGTAAGGGTCAATAATGTTCCAGTGAATCCCCGTCACTATTTCTTGCTCGATAAGATCGAATTATAAGATCAAAAATATTATGCAATTCAACGTCCGGTTATACCGGACGTTTTTTTTTAATCTAATAAATGCAAGCAAGCATTTATTAGATTAACCACGGCAAAGCTCCCCAGAGCGACGCCGGGTAAACAGGTTGAATTCCGGTGAGCAACTGCAAGCAAGCATTTATTAGATTAACCACGGCAAAGCTCCCCAGAGCGACGCGTGAGGGCAAAGTCCCGCAGCACTGAAGATCCAGGGGCAAAGCTGAGCAAATCTCAAGAATAAGGAATTATACCAATTTCAGTTCTAAAGGGTCTATTAATTTCAAAATATTTTAGTGTTATACGATCTTCATGTTTTTTGCATAGCCATAGCTATGGATAAAATATTAAGTGAAGTATAACGGTAAAAGATGAAGAAATTACAGGCCATTTGGAGCTGAATTTGGTATTACATAGGATCTGATGAATAAAATATTCCTGCGATGTCTCTTACTACTTGTATCTTTGGCTGCTGTCTCGGGTGCTGATCCTGAACCTGGAATTCGCATCCGGGCCGTTGGGGATATCATGCTGGGGACAGCTACTCCAGCCGGATTCCTGAGACCTGAAGCAAAAGGTAATATCCTGAAATATATCAACCCGGTACTTTGCGATGCAGATCTTACGGTAGGCAACCTGGAAGGCACGCTTTGTGATAGTGGGACGACCTATAAATGTGAGCCGGATTCATTGGATTGTTACGTGTTTCGGATGCCTGAGATGTATGGGGGAGATCTTAAAACAGCCGGTTTTGATTTTCTATCACTGGCGAACAATCACGTGGGTGACTTCGGTTATGATTGTGTTACCAGAACTGAAAGAATACTGGATTCACTCAGTATCGGATGGTCAGGTCGCCCTGGGAGTTCTGCTACCAAGATTGTGAACGGTTTTAATGTGGCATTTATTGCGTTCCATAGTGGGGGATATTGCAATAGTTCCCTGGATATTCCTGCGGCTGTTGAAATGATCGCTCAATTAAAAAGCGAACATGAGCTGGTTATTGTTTCGATCCACGGTGGAGCTGAAGGATTGGTCGCCATGTCGCTACCAGATAGTATGGAATTATATATGGGTGAGGAGCGTGGACATTTAAAGGAGTTCACCCACCAAATGGTGGATGCTGGAGCTGACCTTGTTTTCGGTCACGGACCCCATGTGGCGAGGGCCATGGAGGTCTATCATGGTAAATTGATTGCCTATTCACTAGCTAATTTTGCTACTTATGGACGCTTCAACCTGCAAGAAGAACGACGATTTGGCGGGATATTGGAAGTAGAGCTTAGTAAGACAGGAGTATTAATATCAGGTCGGATCATCTCGATCGAACAAAAATATTGGGGAGTACCGCTTTGGGATCGGGAACATCGCTTTGCTCACCTTGTTGATTCACTTTCGCGTATTGATTTACCGGAGACAGGCGTGCGGATCAACTCTCAGGGCTACTTGATGCTTGAATAGTGAGAGGAATTGATCGCCTTCGTTATAGCCTTGTAGGACGTGGGCACAAAAAATATATTCGCCGTTGTGATGCTGGGGGTTTATTGTTGTTGAAAGAGAGATTTGATCATTAGTAAACAGAAAAAATATTACATCGAAACCTATGGCTGCCAGATGAATGAGTATGATTCAGAATTGGTAGCCGGGTTACTTGAGAAACAAAATTATTTGCGAACAGAATCGGCCGATGAAGCCCAATTGATTTTGGTTAATACGTGTTCAGTTCGGGAGAATGCCGAAGTAAAAGTACACGCCCGTCTAAGTAATCTGAAGGTTATGAAAGACCGTAACCCAGAAGTAAAGATCGGGGTTCTCGGTTGTATGGCTCAGAACCTCAAAGAAGATCTTTTAAAGAGCAAACCTTACGTTGATCTGATTCTGGGGCCGGATTCATACCGGAAACTTCCTGCTCTCCTGTCAGAACCAATTGAAATGATAGATCATGTCGTAGATACAAAGCTAAGCCGTATGGAGGTTTATGATGATCTTTTTCCAGCTCGACGGGAAGGTATCAACGCCTGGATCTCCATTATGCGTGGCTGCAATAAATTCTGCACTTTTTGCATTGTTCCGTTTACCCGGGGAAGGGAACGCAGCCGTTCAATTGAAAGCATTATCGAAGAGGTTATACAGATACGCGATGCTGGGTTTAAGGAAGTAACTCTGCTGGGACAAAATGTAAATTCTTACCTCCACGAAGGTCATCGATTTCCCAAGCTGCTCAATGAAGTTGCTCTGATCAAGGGCATTGAACGTATTCGCTACACTTCGCCGCATCCTCAGGACTTTGATGATGACCTGCTCAAGGTACATACTGAGAACCCCAAGGTTTGCAACCACATACACCTCCCACTTCAGGCAGGCAGCGATCCCATTCTGGAGCGAATGAATCGCACGTACACAAAACAGCACTTTCTGGATCTTGCCCGAAAAATGCGGGAACAGATTCTGGGACTATCAATAAGTACTGACATGATCGTTGGTTTTCCCGGTGAGACCGAGGACGATTTCCAGGAGACTATTGACGTGATGAATCAGATTAAATTTGATACAGCATTCACTTTTAAGTATTCGCCCAGACCTGGTACCAAGGCGGCTGAATATGAGGATACTGTTTCGGAAACTGATAAGCAGGATCGCCTGGAGCGTATGATCATTTTGCAAAAAGAACACACCCTGCTACGCAATAAAATGTTGATCGGTACAACTGAAGAGGTCCTGGTGGAAAAGGATTCAAAAAAATCTAAAAAACAACATCAAGGTAGAACACGTTCCAATAAAATTGTTATATTCAATAAAACCGGCGAACAACCGGGTGAACTGGTCAGAGTAGAGATAACTGATGCTCAGGGGATCACCTTGTTTGGCCGAATAGTGGATTGAGGGAGTAGATGAAAGAATTAAAAGTCTTTTTGACAATGGCCATAATCCTGACCATTGTCTGGGTGTTTACCCAAAACGCGACTCCGGTCGAATTAAAACTCATGGGTGCTGTATATTCTGGTATACCGCTATACATTGTGATTCTGGGGAGTGTGATTCTGGGAATCCTCTTCGGCTTTTCCATCACAATCGGACAAAATATTAAACTTCGCAAGGGCTTGAAGTTGATCGACAGAGAACGAGAAAAATTGCAGGGCGAAGTTGATAAACGGCGCCAGGCTGTCCTTGAAGAAGATGAGTTGGAATCCAATAATACATTAGGGATCTAGAAAGATCATGGACCTTATAACATTAATTATAATACTACTGGTTATCGTAGTCGTTGGGCTCACGATACGTTTCCTTGTCTTTAGCGGTCCGCAGAAGATCAATGCCCATGACGCTGAGATCAAAGCATTGAATTATATCCTGGCTGGCGAAAAAGAAACAGCCCTGAAACTGTTGAAAGAGATCGGGAGGAAAAATACATCCAATCTGGGAGTTTTCCTTCAAGTTGGTGATCTGTATCGGCAATTGGGAAATCCTGAGACAGCTCTGAAAGTCCATCTGGATGTTTTGGAACGTCACGGCATCAGTCTGGATATCGAGCTTATGGCTCATGAACGACTTGCTTTGGACTACGAAGCTTTGAACCAATACGGTCACGCTGCCCAGCATGCTGAATCCATTTTAAAGCTGAGTAAAAAGAATTTGTGGGCGCTTAGCGCTCTACATCGGTATGCTGTCAAACAAGGCAAGTGGAAAACCGCCATAAAGGCTTTCCAAAAAGAGAATGTTGCCGGAGGGGTATCAAATCAGCTGCTTCCCGCTATTTACAAAACTCAGGAAGCTCTGCAGGCCAAGACTGCAGGAAAACAGTCTGAGGCGATCTCATTGCTCAAGCAGGCGATCAAATTGAATAGCCAATGCGCAACTCCTTACTATCACCTCGGTCGGATTCGACAGGAAGAGGGAAATTATAAGCATGCCATTGATTTCTATTCCACCTTCGCTGAACTTGACCCAACTGCTGGAAGTATCATATTTTCTGATATCGAAAAGATGTATTTTGAACTCGGACAATTTGAACAAGTCGAACAGTTCTACCAGAGATTGCATAAAAGACAGCCTGAAAATCTGGAAGTGGTTATTGGCCTGGCCAACTATTTTGAGCGCAAAGGTGAATACCGGGATGCTCTGAATCTCTTGGAAGAGGTTAAAAATCCGGATTATAACAATCTGAGTGTGATCCTGGGACACTTGCATATGCTGGATAAACTGGGGCATAAGGATACACTCAAATCAGCAATTGATGATTTTATCGCTGCTGACCGTCAGAATCGAATCCTTAGTTGTCCCAACTGTGATCATATTAATGCTGAACCCAGCTATATTTGTGATAAATGCGGATGGGTAAAACGCGCCTGATCAATACTATGATCCTCCTGATGGCTCTCATCATCGGGATTCCTGTCAGCAGCCTTTGTCAGGATGTGGACGGTCTCTTAACGCTTGTTCATCAGGGAAAGCTGGATAGTGCTGAAACAGTATTATCAGAATTAAGCTTTAAGCACCCTGGACACCCTGGCCTGCGCTATGCCCGTGCTTTGATGCAAACTGATGCGCTACTGGCGGCTGGTCTTTACAAGGATATTGTTCGCAACCATTCCCGGAGCCAATATATGGCCGGAGCTCTCATGCATCTGGGCGAATACTATTATGCTCAGGGTTTGTATGTGCAGAGTCGTCAATTCTTTCTGCGACTTATTCGCTTTCACCCTGATTACAGTGATATTGTCAATGCGGTTAATCTTAGTCTAAGAGCCGGGATCGCTTCCCGGCAAATGGATAGCGTATATATAGATCTGGCAGACATTACCGAGCGGTTTCCCAACACATCATTCGATATACCCGAGGAATTGGATATTACCAGGATTCCTGCTCGAGCAAAACTCCCGGTTGAGTCGGATCGAACACAACCACTGATCACCGCTCCACTGCGAGGATTGGGGGAAGGGGTAGTTACAAGTACAAACCAACCGAAAGGGGAATACACCTTGCAGGCTGGAGCATTTGGCGATTACAATAATGCAAGACGTCTGGCTGACCAAATCGAGTCCATCGGTTATACGACAACCATAAAAGAACGAATAAGCAATGGCAAGACCCTCTATCTGATCATGGTTGGTGACTTTTCGGACAGGACTGCGGCCATGAGTGTTTCAGATATGCTGGAAGCTGCGCTGGGTATTCCTTCTTTCCCGGTTGCGATCAATTAATACCAATTGCACTTCTGAATGCGCTGTGGTAACGCTTCCAGGTGTAGTAAAAATGGAAAAATGAAAAATTCATCATGTATTTTGGGATGAAATTTGTATAACATGGGAATGTATGTGGTCCGGTGGCCACTGCAGCCTTCAAAGCTGTTATGCCGGTGGAGAGCCGGCGGATAGGTTCGACTCCTATACATTCCCGCTAACCAATTCAAGATATCGACACATGATGTTTCCTGGAATTGCATGACAGTATGAACAAAAATATCAAATTAACCGATCAGTGGATAAGTAGGTTCAGATTCATTGTTCTTGCTACTTTTAGTTTGCTGGTGATCTCATGCAGCCAGGGACTACGTCTTAAGAATTTGGTTAATTATCCGGTAACACTATTCTCATTAAGTGCTCTTGATACACTTAAGATCCCTCCGGATGTTGTTAAATATTTGGGTAATGAAGAAACTACCTTTCGACGAATAGAAACAGATCTGCGTATTCAGGGACGGCAAGTTGCTCGTCCGGTCTGGCAAAGTGAACTCCAGGGCTGCTTTGCGGTGGGGAATGGTGCAAATGTCCATATCCAGGATTTTAATTTCAAAGGAAGCTCTGGCGATACAGTCTTGATCAGAATTGACTCAGGTCGCGTTATCCTGGAGAATTGTGATGTGAGCGGTGGTGATGCCTGGTCCATACAGGTTGGTTTAGCCGGTGATCTCGAATTGAGGAATGTCCGTTTTACAGATAATGGATCAGGGGCTATCAAACTCGATGGGGGGCAGGTCAAGATCTATAATAGTGAATTTGATCAGGCAGGCGAAACCGCTATTTATGCTGCCAGTGGCAGTCTTCTGGAAGCACATGAAGTGATCCTGACCAACACCATGGGGACAGCATTTGAATTAAATAGTGTATCAGAAGTGTGGCTGGATTCTGTTAAGGTCATAGATTCTTTTCAAGATGGAATCAGTCTGCAGAATTGTGATTTCGTACTGATCAGTCAAGTCGAATCACGGGGAAATGGTCGACATGGGCTGCGACTCCGAAATGCCACTATTAGTGGTCTCTTGAATTACTCCGCCATTGGCAATTTAGTCCACGGAATGGTGATCGAAAATGTTGACACCCTGAGAGTTGTCAATTCTGAATTTGTCGGTAATGGTGAAAATGGAGCCTTGATCCATTCTGCAGACAGAAATAGAATGGCTGGAGTGAGGGTTGAGCACAACGGTAGTAGCGGGTTTCAGATCACCGGTGGGCAGGAATTGCTCATTCATCATTCTTCATTTCAGGCCAATCCGACTTTAGCTCTGGGAGTGGACTCTTTGGCATCAGTGCAGATCAAACACACCAGTATAATGAATAATGGAACCGGACTACGTGTGAACCACTTCGCAGATGTCGAGTTAAACAACAATCTTCTGGTGTCAAATAAAGCCAGCGCCGCATCCTTCAAGCATGGAACAATGCTGGTACTGACAATGAATCTACTGAAAGAGAATCAGCTGGGTTATTTCGGGGAAGATATCCTGAATGTTCAACTCGACTCTAACCGAGTGGAGTCGAATGAGCTGGGAGGTGATTTTCGTTCGGTAGCTCGCTTGACAATGACCCAAAACATATGGAAGAACAATGGCACATCAGGTTATTTCTCACAAATGGGCTCAATAGTAAGCAATCATGATCAATGGATATCAAACCATGAGCACGCGTTTGAAATTTTAGCTGCTGAAAAATTGATCCTGTCAAATTCAGTAATAAAGGGCAACCGTAATGCAGGTTTGTTGAATCAGGTGTCTGCCAAATTAGAGGGTTGTGTTTTTGATTCAAGTAGTGGGTATGCTTTGAAAGTGATGAATGGCTCCCTGGTTGTGCATGACTCGCGCTTTGAGTCCAATAAAGTTGGCATAGACCTGAACGAAGGCAGTCGTGCTCAAATAGTACAAAGCCAATTTGTTCAAAACGAACTTGCTATTAATGCCCGAGCCTCCGTTTCGCTCTCAATGTCATTTTGTGAGATCCATAGAGCTCGGGCAGGATTGACTCTAGGCAACTATGTGGAAGCGGAGATCCTTTCGAACCATTTTGATGAGATCGATGACTATTCCATTCGTATAACTGGTCCGCATCTGCAACGTTTGTACTTGAGACAAAATGTGATCAGTCGAACCGGTGGTATTATCAAGTCTCTTAGTAGTTCTGGGACTGTTGATGTGATCAGCAACACTTTTGCTCACAATGGCAGCGGATTTCAGGTACAGAAGAGAAGCATAGATCGTTTGGATCACAATATATTTTTCCAAACCTATCTGCTAGATCCAGAAATGATGAAGGATCTCAACCAGATCAAATCAAATTGCTTCTATCCTCAAAGTAAGCAGGAACACCCCGCTGTACTGGAAGAATCCAATCATTATCTTGATCCACAATTTGATGATAAGTATTACCTGACACCTCGATCCCCCTGTCTACAGGATGGAAAAAATGGATTGCTGATCGGTGCACTGGGGACCATACCGGAAAAACGTCCGATCTTAAAACCGTAAAAATCAGGGAACGCAACCGGGAGACTGAGGTACAATAAGCCATGATCAGATCAATTGATTGAAAATGATTTAAAGGGTTAAACAATTAAGATGGTAAACATAAAAAAGATATTTGGTTATCTATTGATCGTTTCACTAACCGTTCAGGCTCAGGTTGGTAATTGGAACAATTTGCCGACCTTGACTGAGATTCGCACGCTGCTCCCGCTGGAAGATAAAGTGATATTAGCCAGCAATGGTGGAGTTCTAGTCTATACCAAGTCTCAGGGCACCTTCACTTTTGGGATCCATGGGGAACAGACCGACAACTTGGATGTGAATTCAATATTTATAGATTCTGATAGTTTATTATGGGTTGGATCCAGGAGTCCCGGACCCATAGTGGAAGTTATTGATCTGGTGACCAATCTACGTTACCCCGTGGAATTTGTAGATCTTGATCAGGTCAACAGTTTTGTACAAATCGGTGATTCTGTCTACGCAACCTATCAAAATGATCTGGAAGGTGGAATACTTCTCTATCGAAAAACAAATGGCAAAATAGAATACCTGGATCAGTTTAGCAATTTTCCGGATCTTGGTTCTCTGGATCTTACCTCAGTTGGGGATATTCAATACCTTGACGGTAAACTTATATTTAGAACCACCAAAAACATTCTTTGGGTAGAATTGGATGGCAGCAATTTGAAAGATCCGATTAACTGGAACATTGTGACCATCCCCAGCAACGATTTGAAGATTTCCAGCATGATCTCCTACGGTGATATCATTTTAGCGGGATGTGACAACATCTTATATGAATATGACTTTCAGGAACTGAATGAGTTGGTTGTGGCTGGAGCAAAAATTATTGATATACCAGAGAACCAGACCTCAGATGGCTGGATCACCATGGCAACTGCCTGGGGTATCTATGAATACAATCTGGTATCAGGCGATTATGAACAGTTACAGAGCAAAGCTGGTATTCTCAGTGCAGGAGCTTACAATAACGAGGTATGGTTGGCCAGTACTGTAGATTTTTTATCACTTTGGACACCACAGACCTATGCGGTTTATTCTGCAAATCGTCCCAGAGATCATTTTTTCAATCGGATGCTGATAGTTCCCAACGGAGATCTCGTTGGAGCAGCCCATGGTGGGATCAGCATTCAGACCAGTTTGGGTTGGCGTACTATCCGACCAGGTGGAAGCAATAGTAGTTTCGATGAAGGTCTGTATAATTGGGATGAGATGATCGTAGATACCTTGGAATACAGGGGTAATGCAGTTGTGGAAGATCTGATAATTGATCATGATGATAACCTGTATTTTGCTCTTCAAGGACGCGGCGTACTAAAGCTGGGAAGTGGTTCAGTTTTCTATGATGCGACTAATGCTGTTCTGGAGCCGACTTTTGATAGTGATGCATATATCCTACCCACGCAAATGGCAGTTGATAGCCACAACAATGTATGGCTTACAACAAAATTCATTCGACAAGGCGGGAATGCTCTAACAATCCTGGGGTCAGATGGAGCCGTTCATCATGTCGCTCAGGGTCAAACTGGTATTGACAGTCGCACCGTAAAATCTATTGCTATTGATAACAATGACCTGGTCTGGATCGGCTCTCAAGTTCGGACAGAATTGCAGGCATCGGGTGGTATTCATTTTATTGATTTTCATGGTAATGTAGGATCTACAGGTGAATATAGCATCTCCAGTCTGAAGAGCGCCCCCCTGGCCTCAAATGAGATCCTCCAGCTTGAAGTCGATGCCCGTAACACACTTTGGATCCTGACACCCTCAGGTGTTCAGAGCATGTTGCTGCCAGATACCTGGAGGAATTCAACAGAACTTAAAAATTGGGCCAGTATTCACATGACCACCAAAGATCCCGAGTTTTACTATTACTGGCAATTGACTGATTATAATGTGACCGGTATTGAAATTGATCAACGTGGTAATCACTGGTTTCTGTCTTCAAACGCCGGAGTCCACGTATTACAAGACAACGGGCGTTGGATCAATGGGGGCTATGGTTACAATACTGGTAATTCTGATCTGTTGGATAATGAGATCTATTCCATCGCGTTTGATCCAATTTCAGGTCAAACCTATTTTTCCACTCCCAAGGGTATCTCTATACTTAATACACCTTTTGCTGATCCTAAAGAGAATTACTCCAGCATTCACATATATCCGCAACCTTTTAACCCCACTATTCATGAGCAGGTTATTATTCAAGGTTTGATGGACCATTCGTCTGTGAAAATTCTAACGATCTCTGGAACCATGGTGAGGGAGTTAACCTCTCAAGCTTATGAGGTTCAAGGGTTCGAGGCTCACTGGGATGGTCGTGATACAGGAGGAGACCTGGTTGGCAGTGGTGTTTATCTACTTTATCTCTTTAATGAGGATGGAGCAGCATCCAGCCAGAAACTGGCAGTTTTGCGCTAGTGTCAAGTCAACCCTGTTCCTCACGGTATCGCAAACGAGCCTCGCTTTTTTTATGAAATTCTGCTGAAAGAACTATATGGTTGGCTTTAGCCTTCTCGTTCAGTGATATATCGCTCAGCTTCCAGAGCTGCCATGCATCCATTTCCGGCAGCTGTGATCGCTTGACGATAAACATGATCCCGGACATCTCCGGCAGCAAAAATGCCTGGGATATCAGTTGCTGTTGAGTCTGATTTGGTAATCAGATATCCCGTGTCATCAGTTTTCAGGATGTTTTTGAAAAGATCAGTATTGGGCTTGTGTCCAATAGCCATAAATATACCGTCAATTGACTGTTCCCGGGTTTCACCAGTCACTGTATCCTTCAAGATCGCACCAACCACGCCTCCCTGGTCTGGTTCGCCTAAAACTTCGTCAATGGTTGTGTTCCAGAGAACTTCAACTTTGGGATTATCGAGTACGCGTTTGCGCATGATCTTGGAACCTCGGAATTCATCGCGACGATGGATCAGATATACTTTAGAGGCAAACTTGGTTAGAAAACCGGCTTCCTCCAACGCTGAATCACCACCCCCAACAACAAAAACCTCTTTATCACGGTAGAAAAATCCATCGCACGTGGCACAGGCAGACACGCCAAAGCCTTTGAGCTTTTCTTCAGAAGCTAATCCTAAATATTTGGCTGTAGCTCCGGTGGCGATGATCACGGTGTCAGCTGTATATTCTTTTTCACCAACCCAGACATGGTGTAGCTGCTCAGAGAAGTCTACTTTTGTCACATATTCGAACTTTGATTCAGCCCCAAAACGTACGGCCTGTTTCCGCATAACATCCATAAGGTCCGGACCGGTTATTCCGTCTACAAAACCAGGATAATTCTCCACATCATTGGTGGTTGTAAGTTGTCCACCTGGCTGATCACCTTCAAATATTACAGGGGCCAGGTTTGCGCGTGCGGCATAGATGGCAGCGGTCAATCCAGCAGGACCGGAACCGATGATAATGACTTCTTTGTGAATCTGTTCAGACATATTTAACTCCAAATTATTTATTGTACGACTGGTGATAGCATGATCCCAGAAGTATGATTGCACTTCAAACTAGCAGATTGTTTGAGCACGAGATGTCAGCAATGTTACAAAATCGCTAACTTTCCGATTCTATCCCCAGATCATCGATCTTACGATAGAGACTGCTCAACCCAATTCCGAGAACTTCTGCTACTTTGGCTTTATCATGGTCATGACGTTCCAGGATATTCAAAATATGTGATTGTTCAAATTCGCGAGATGCTTCTTTGAGGTTATCCGGAAAGGTCGAATCCACAGATTCCCGAGCTCTTTCCGGGAGGTCTTCAGTTGTGATCATATCCCCATCACTTAGCAGAACGGCTCGTTCAACAATATTTTCCAACTCACGCACTTCACCCTTCCAGTGGTAGTCGATCAAATGTTTCATGGCGACATTATTTACCCCGATGATGCGTCTTTTTAGCTCATTATTGTATTTGTTAACAAAGTGTTTAACCAGCAGGGGAATATCATCCTTGCGATCGGAAAGAGCCGGTAGATAGATCTCGATGATATTCAAACGATAGTATAGATCCTCTCTGAAAGTACCTCTCTCAACCTCCTTGACCAGATCACGATTGGTGGCAGCGATCAGGCGAACATTGATCGGAATAACGGTGTTGCTGCCCAGGGGCTTGATCTCACGCATTTCGATGACACGTAGTAATTTGACTTGAACCTGGAGTGGGATTTCACCGACCTCATCCAGAAAAAGAGTGCCACCGACAGCGGCTTTAAAAACCCCGTCCTTGTCTTTGGAAGCACCGGTAAAAGCTCCTTTCTTATAGCCGAATAGTTCTGATTCAAAGAGTGTTTCCGGAATGGCACCGCAGTTGATGGCCACAAAGGGGCGGTGAGAGCGCTCAGAACGAGCATGAATAGCGCGAGCCACCAGTTCTTTACCTGTACCACTTCTGCCAGCAACCAATACGGTAGATGTAGAGGGAGCCACCTTATCGATTAGCCGGTACATCTTCTTCATGGCCACGCTTTCTCCGATGATATGCTCATAGTTGTATTGAGCAGAGATCTCCTGTCTCAAAAAACGAACTTCCCGGAGCAATTCCTTGTGCAGATCAACATTCTTGATGCGCAGAATCAGTTCATCAAAATCGATGGGTTTCAAAATGTAATCGATGGCACCGTGACGCATGGCATCAATAGCGGTCTCCGTTGAACCATAGGACGTGATCAATATAAAAAATGTATCAGGAGCTTGCTCTTTAACCTTTTGCAGTAAAGTTACACCGTCCAACTCTGGCATTTTGATGTCAGAGATAATGATGTCATAGTGTAGATCTTCCAGCATTTCCAGAGCCACTTTTCCATTTTCAGCAGTGTAGGTCAGATAACCTTCCTCTGTTAAAACTTCAGAGAGAGAATCTCGAATTTCCTGTTCATCATCTACAATTAATATTGATGTATTGTTCATGCTTATTTTTCCTTTGGTATCTCAATGGAGAAGGTTGCCCCTTCACCAGGCTTGCTATCGACCCGCAATTGTCCCTGCATACTATTAATGATTCCATGGCTGACTGACAACCCCAGGCCGGTTCCTTTTCCCACATCTTTGGTGGTGAAAAAAGGTTCGAAGATCTTATCCATGACTTCGGGATCCATCCCACCACCATTATCCACCACCCGGATATAAACAGATGTTTGACCCTCTAATGTTGTGATCCAGATCGTATCCCCTCGTTCCTTCATGGCATCAAAGGCATTAACCAACAGGTTTACCACCACTTGATGCAATCTATCCGGCGATGCTTTGACTCTGGCAAGTTGTGGTGCTAGATCAAGTTCAATATTGATCTTCTGACTACGATTATCATAGGTCATGAGACCTACTGCATTTTGGATCACATCATTGATTTGCACATACTGAAGATCGGTAGCCTGAGGTCGTGTAAAATCGACCAGTTCGTGGACAATTTTTGTGATACGTTCAATGTTTGCACGAATCCGAGCCAGTTTTGAAATATGATCAGGATGCTTCATCCTACGTTCCAACAGCTGAACCAGGGAAGAGATTGAGGTCAATGGATTCCCAATTTCATGAGCCACACCGGCAGCCAACTGCCCCACTGTAGCCAGGCGATCAGATTGACGCATTTGATGTTCAATAGTTTGGAGCTCTGAGATGTCCCGGATGATCTGGGAGCGTCCAACAACCTTGCCATTGGACAGGAGTGCTGTCTCGGTCAAATTAACAGGAATGTGCCGTCCTTGTTTGTCCAGGCGTTCAGTTTGATAATTTTTAACCTCATTGGCTTCTGTAAGACCATAAGCCAGGCAGAACAATTCACCAGCCTGAAGCAGTTTATGCGGAATCATGATGCCGGCCGCTTGTCCAATTGCTTCTGATGCATTCCAGCCAAAAAGGCGTTCAGCACCCTTGTTCCAGCTTTGAATGCGATTGTCAGGACCAATAGTAATGATAGCATCTGCTGAATTTTCAACAATGTTGCGGTAGCGGTTCTCGGTTGTTGAAAGTTGCTCTATGAGTTGAGCCCGAAAATGATAGATGATCCAGATGGTCCAGCCTACTAGTAGGGCGAAGACCATCAGACCCTTGACCACCAGTTTTGTGAAGTCTGAAGGGCTGCCACTCTGGGGAAAGATCTGGATCTCAAGAATTTCCCAGATTCCCAGGACAAATAGAATAACACTAAAGCTGGCCAATAGTAGCCAGCCCAGGTGAAAGGTGTGAGCAGTCTCGATAAATTTATGCCAATATTTATGCATCGCGGTGAAGGTAATTCTCAAAATTGGGAAAACTAGGTTTATGGTGTTGGGGGTTGGATGTTAGGCGTTAGAAGTTAGGTGCTAGTTGTAGGAATGTCTCGTTAACCACCAACTTCAGTTGGTGGGCTTTGGCAAATCGACAATCCCCGGGTTCACACCCAAGGCTACTGCTCGTGCAGGCAAATGATTCATAGCTTAGGTCAGATTAATTATTTAAGCGCCAAAATAAGTTGACACACCTTACCCTCCGATTATATTGCTGCTCAAATGGGGCCTTAGCTCAGTTGGGAGAGCGCTTGACTGGCAGTCAAGAGGTCATCGGTTCGATCCCGTTAGGCTCCACCCCCCAAGCCCTGGCAGACTTCGTTTGCTGGGGCTATTTCTATTTCAAAGGATTGAGTATTGGAAGATGATTTTCACGATGGTTGTCCAGAGATAGTATACTGCCAAAAATAGTAATGTCAGCCAATGCGCAACTCTGTTTAATTAAGAAAATATGTCTATGCAGCATGCTAAACTGGAATACATCAAAGAGTATGAAGGAAGTGTGAGTATTAGCTACGATCGAGTCTTTAAGGAAAAACAAGAAAAATGAAATTGAATTAGCTGAAAATCGACCTTTGACCCGCTCGATTTATTTTTATTTTAATATCGTGATAACGGCCAATAACCAATCACCACCCCTCCAAAAACCCCTGCAAGATTTTGCGTCTCAATTCATCGACTGGATAACTACTTTTGCAATTTCTGGGTAAGGAAATTCCGTCTCCCCTTACCCTCGCCTCCGGCATACTCGGCATCTCATTTTCTTCGCTCCAACGCATCATTCGTGATGGCGCTGGTATGGTCACTACAAAATCTCTTAGTCTGGAGCCCCGTATTGGTCACGAGGGTCCCATTATCGCTGAATTTGATGGCGGTTTGATCAACTCGGTGGGCTTGACCAACCCCGGTATTCAGGATGGACTGCTGGAAGTAGAAAAATTCCATAAAGAATTTGAAGGTGTCTCCATTGTTAGTGTCTTTGGAGGCAATGCAGCTGAATTTGTTCGTCTCGCGAAAGCGGTGAATAGCTCAAGCGCAGACCTGTTGGAGCTAAATCTATCCTGCCCTAATGTGGAAGATGAATTCAAACGCCCCTTTGCCTTGATGCCGGAAAAGATCACCGAGATCGTATCTGCAGTCGGGGCGGTGAGCCAAATTCCAGTTCTGGCAAAATTATCACCCAATGCCTACGATGTAGCCGAAATGGCCACGCTGGCTGAAGCAGCAGGTGCTGATGGTATCACCATGATCAATACCCTGGGACATGGGATGGTGATCGATGCCATTGCCCGACGACCTGTCCTGCGCAATAATTTTGGAGGTATCTCCGGCCCCTGCATCAAGCCATTGGCTCTGAAACTCATCCATGATGTGTATCAAAAAGTGGACATTCCAATACTGGGAACCGGGGGTGTAAGCAATGGCTTGGATGCCGTGGAAATGATGATGGCAGGTGCTTCTGCAGTAGCCATTGGCTCAGCTGTCTATGAACGTGGTCTGGATGTCTTTAGATCAACCAGGCTTGAGATGGAAGCCTTCATGGAAACCCATGACTATGCTGACTATTCAGACCTGATCGGGTTACTCGAGGAAAATTAGACATGCTGGAACCACGGATTGCACGGATTACACAGATGATTATTGAATCCGGAAAAACAACGAGGTACAACGAAACAAACTGCTCTCAGCGGCTCTGCGGTCTTTGCGAGAGGCAAGTATTAAGGAATGTTTAGTTTTGAAACGTGATCGCCAAACCCTCCCCATTGTCGCCATCCGCGAAGAGAACGTCTCCTTACGTACCTTTACCTTTGAAACCTCCCTGCAGGCTCTGCCCGGACAGTTCATCATGTTAACAGTATTCAGCCAGGGCGAAAAACCATTTTCAATTCTGGACGTGACCGAATCTTCATTCTCCATGACCATTAAGAATATTGGACCATTCACTGAGCGCTTATTCCAAATGGATGTGGGAGATATCATCTCGATCAGGGGACCTTATGGTCAACCTTTTTCACAGGAAACTGGTCGGATCCTCATGGTGGGAGGGGGCTATGCCACACCACCTCTGCGCTTTCAAGCCAAGGTACTAAGGGAGGCTGGAGTTCGCTACCTGGTGAACGTCAATGGAGCTCGTAGCGAAACAGACTTGCTATATGTCCCCGATTTCATGGATTATTGTGATCGTTCTTTGATTGCCACCGATGATGGTTCTCAGGGATACAGAGGAACCAGTGTCGCTGTTATGCAGGATGTCCTGGGCGAAGAATCCTTTGATCGGATTTACATCTCCGGACCGGAAAAGATGATGAAAGCTGCCACAACCGTAGCCAGACAGTTTGGTGTTCCCTTTGAGGTCAATCTGGAGCGTTATATGAAATGCGGTGTTGGTGTTTGTGGCTCCTGTGTCATGGATCCTCACGGCTTCATCCTGTGTATGGAAGGTCCAGTTGTGGATCACAAAACTTTGGATAAACTGGAAGAATTTGGCGTTTCACATCGGGATAAAACCGGCCGGATCACAGCACTTTGAGAAAAGGTTTAACCACACGGCTACGCTTTATTAGCTACGCCGCGCAGGCAGAGAGCACAGAGGACACAGAGACGATGGTATGGTTCATGAAATGGGGAAGCAACCTGTTGTTCAGTTCGTCTTTTTCGCTCAATTCGCAGTGAGCTTTTGATAAATGAGAATTATCTATTTGAAAATGGAGCAACAGGAATACAAAAAATATGGGAGGTTACAAAAATATTATTTTGTGATTCCTGGTGTCTTGGTGGCCAAAAAAAATGGAGATAAGAAATAGTGGAAAATGGTAAACGAACCCTGATCCTGGACCTGCACCGCATCGGTGCCTTGAAATTTGGCGAATTCAAACTCAAATCAGGCGCCATATCCCCCTTTTATATTGATCTGAGAAGCATCATCTCGTATCCGGAGATCATCAAGAATATTGTACAGTTGCTGAAAGCTGCCATGACCGATAAAAAGTTCGATGTTATTACCGGGATACCCTATACAGCTCTGCCACTGGCAGCTCAATTATCAATTGAGTTAGATACCCCCCTGGTCTATCAACGGAAAGAAGTCAAAGCCTATGGGACGGGAAAATTGATCGAGGGTCACTTCGAAGAAGGGCAGACCTGTCTTATTATTGATGATCTGATCACCACAGGGGAAAGCAAATTCGAAGCTGCAGAAGGCATGGAGCATGCCGGACTCAAGGTGGAGGATTTTATCTGTCTTATTGATCGCAGCTACAATGGAACCGAGATATTGGCCGCTAAGGGCTATAAGTTATCATCCATTATCACGGTTGAGGATATGCTTGCCGTTTTGACAGCAGAAAAACTGATGGATGAGACACTGGCGCAGAAAGTCCGTGATTTTGTGAACCAGCCAGTGGAGAAACCACAGCTGAAATTTACAGACCGTCTGGCTGCCACCACAACTCCCATGACCCGCAAGCTCATGGAGGCCATCCTGCGCAAGGAATCGAACCTGATCCTTTCACTGGATGTGGAAGATAGTGCCAGCTTTTTTCAGATCCTGGATCAGGTAGGTCCCGAGATTTTTATGGTGAAGACCCATATAGACATTATCAAAGATTTCAGAGGTGATTTTATTCCACGCCTCCGTGGTTTGGCTGAAAAGCATGATTTCATCATCTTTGAAGATCGCAAATTTGCGGATATCGGCAGTACGGTACGCAAACAGTTTCGCTCAGGTGTGTATAAGATCGCCGACTGGGCAGAATATGTCACGGTTCACATGATCGCCGGCGAAGCCATTCTGGATGGTCTCTTTGGAGATTTGGAAACACCTCGTTCCAGCTTTTTATTGGCTCGTATGAGTGCCAAGGGAAATCTTATTTCAGAGACCTACACCCGTCAGGTCCTGGATATTGGGAAACGACGTAAAGAATGTGTGAGTGGTTACATCGGTCACGGGGCTGATGTAGAGGATATTAAGCGCTTTCGTAATAAGATCCCCCAGGATCAGTTGTTCCTTATGCCCGGAGTGAACCTGGACAGCAGGGGGGATGGCTTGGGGCAACAGTATCTTATGGTTGAAGATGCAATTATGGGTGGTGCCGATGCCATCATTGTGGGTCGAGGGATCGTTGCCAGCAAGGATCCCGGTGCCGAGGCAAAACGCTACCGCTCTGCCGCCTGGAAAGCTTTTGAAGCAAGAAATAAGTAAGAAGGAAGAAGGAAGAATTTCATGCAAAGAGAGGGTAAAGCTGTTGGAGTCATAAGCTCAACAAAACCTTTGCGCACAACGCGTTCTTTGCGGTTTGAATAAAGTTCTTTAAGGAATTCATCATCATAATAAGTAAAAAGGACGACTGAATGAAACATCTGATTTCCATGCGCGACCTGAACGCGGATAAGATTCTCCAGCTCCTGGCTTTGGCTGAAAGTCTGGAAAAAGATCCCGGCCAGCTCGATCTATCGCGACGGGTTATGGCAGCAGTGTTCTATGAAGCATCAACCCGTACCAGAATGTCGTTTGAATCTGCCATGAAACGGTTGGGTGGTGAAGTAATAGCCATGGTGGGAACCAGCGGCACTTCAGTGGAAAAAGGTGAGACCCTGGCCGATACAACCAAAGTTATCGCTCGTTATGCTGACATCATTGTTATCAGGCATCCCATGGAAGGGGCTGCCCGCTATGTCTCTGAACAAGTTGATATTCCTGTGATCAATGCAGGTGATGGCGCCAACCAACATCCAACTCAATCACTTCTGGATTTGTATACTATTAAGAAAGCCCAGGGAACCCTTGAGGGTTTAAAGCTGGCTCTCGTAGGTGACCTGAAATACGGTCGCACCGTACATTCATTGGCCTACGCTTTGGCTCCCTTCAATCCGGAGTTTTATTTCATTTCCCCAAAATCATTGGGTATGCCGAATCATATTCTGAATGACCTCACCAGGATGGGTGTCAAATTTATAGAAAAAACCAAGATCAATAAGATAGTAGATAATATTGATATCTTGTATGTGACCCGGATCCAACGCGAAAGGTTTCCAGATCGCGAAGAATACGAGAAGGTCAAGAACGCCTATATCATTACGGCGGATCTTTTGAAGAACGCCAAGGATAATCTGAAGGTCATGCATCCCTTACCCCGAGTCAATGAGATCACCACAGATGTTGATTCAACAAAATATGCTTACTATTTCGATCAAGCTGAAAACGGAGTTTATATGCGTCAGGCTATTCTGGCAACTCTGCTAGGGGAGGTGAAGTGATGAAAGTCATGAAGGTAGATGCCATCCGAAATGGTACTGTGATCGATCATATTCCGGCTGGGCGAGGTCAACGAGTTCTTGGTATTCTGAAGCCCCGGGGAAGCGATGTGGTTATGATGGGGATGAACTTTTCCAGTAAAGCTATGCAAAAAAAAGACATCATCAAGATCGAGGGACGGGAATTGAATCAGCACGAGGTGAACAGTATTGCCTTGATAGCTCCTGCTGCAAAAGTGAGTATTATCAGAGATTTCAATGTGATCCGGAAGTTTCAGGTTGAAGTGCCTGAAGTAATCGAAGGGCTTGTTGCCTGTCCGAATCCTAAATGCATTACCAATGCTGAACCCATGGTAACTCGCTTCAGGCTATTGGATGCAGCAGGTCCGCAATTGTCATGTCAATACTGCGAGCGGGTGTATACCGCGGATGAGATGGATCATATATAGAACGAATTGTGAATGATGAATGGTGAATGGTGAATGGTGAATGGTGAATGGTGAATGATGAATGGTGAATGGTGAATGATGAATGGTGAATGATGAACACCCGCTTTTGCGAGAAAAAAAATATGGAGAAATAAATGGCTAAAATTGCAATTATTCTAGGCAGCGACAGTGACCTTCCTGTTCTGGATAAAGGATTCAAGATCATTGAACAGTTGGGTCTGGAATTTGAGTTGAGAATCCTCTCAGCCCACCGCACCCATGAAGCGGTCACAGAATATATCGAGAGTCTGGATATAAAAGGGATCGATGTGATCATTGCCGGTGCCGGTAAAGCAGCTCATCTACCAGGTGTTATTGCAGCTCAGACAATCAAGCCGGTAATTGGATTACCTATTCGAGCCAGTCTGGATGGAATCGATGCTTTGTATTCTATCGTCCAGATGCCAGGTGGGATTCCGGTGGCAACAGTAGGCATCAATGCCAGTGACAATGCAGTGCTGCTAGCTGCGCAGATTTTGGCTCTGAAGTTTCCTGAGATTGCCCAAAAGCTGGCCGATCACCGGATAGAAATGCGAGATGTTGTTCTGGAGAAGGATCGGAAGATCCAGGAAAAGTATAATAAGTGATTTAAATATTAGACGAATCGTAGAATTCTGGAAAAGGAAAGAACATGTCTAACGGTAATATTTCAATAAAGTATGATCAAAAAAATCCATACTACAACGGCTCTGTCCAGACACTTTACTCTGTAGTGGATGATCCCAATTTACTGGTCAGTGAAACCAGCCTGGGCGGTTCGGTATTTGATGTGGGAACTATCTTTGATATTAAAGGTAGCGATACTGCCAGAGCAGGTTTTCGGCATCTTGTGTACACCTCATTGATGGATGCTCAGGGGTGGCAGGATATGGAATCATACATCAAGAGGAGCTGGGGAGAGAACTATTTTCATAGCTGGCCGATCATGCGGGAAATCCTCGAAGAAGTAAAAGTTACCGGTCTTAAGACCCATCATCAAGGAATGGTTGGTCGAGAAGACAATGTGCTATATACGGATTCCTTTCCACCTGAACTCAGTAATTTGACATTGATTAAAAAATATGCGATTCACAAACCAGACCCTGTCACATTCATGAATGCACATCTCTATGACTATGAGAAGTACTATGGGAATGATAAATTTGTTATCCCCTTGGAAATGATTGTTCGTTTTGGTGTTACAAGTGGTTCTTCCATCCTTAGAAAGTACAATGCGATGGGTGACTCAGGTAAAAAAGCTTATCTGAATGAGTTAGGTCTTCGCAATGAGTTGGCTCCCTGGCAGACCTTTGAGATCCCGCTTACTGACCTGACTACAAAGTACGAGCCAGAAGATAGAGCCATGCCTAAGCAGGAGGCTCTTCTGGTGTCAGGTATCGGTGGAAAAATGTTCACTGAGTCTTTGACACGTGCCATCCTGGCTGCATTTATGGTTCATCGGATATTCAATAGAATGGGGCTGAATCTTTGGGACTTGAAGTGGGAGCTTGCAAAGGACGGGAATGATCTTGTCTTTGTGGATACACTTGATACAGATTCCGTAAGAGCTACGCTTACCTGCAATGTGGAGGGTCATGATTATATCGTGAACTTCAATAAACAGGCAATGAGAGACTATTATATCATTGTGCATGATGACTGGTATGCAGCAGTCAATAAAACCAAGAAGGAAGCAGCTGTATCTGGTGAGATATTTACAGATATCCTTAAAAAGGGACAGGAACAGGGGTATTATCCTGATACTCCTGTTGTCGATCCTGAGTTTATGCAGATTCAGGAAGAAAAATATCTCATGATCAAAAAATTCATCATGGAAAAAGGGAGTGGTGAGGGATATGAGAAGGAAGTAACTGACATTGCCAGGCGTGAGGTAAAATACTTCCTGAAAACAAAAAATAGAGAATTGTACAAAAAGTTAAATGCAGTTAAATAATGTCTGTGTCTAATGTCTTTGTCTAATGTCTGACAATAAACCGTTAAAACGGTTCTTCGTAACGATGAAAATGAGCAACCCACGACTTAAGTCGTGGGCTACCATTTTTGTGAAACAGGTATTTTAAAGACAAACACTAACTAGATCAGGAAATATGCAACTCGATTATTCCAGGTATTACATGTGTCGTAAATTTGAAAATAAATAAAAGGTGGTAAATAATATGCTGAAAGCAATCGTAACCGTCATGTTGAAAAAAGGAATCTTTGATCCTCAGGGGAGAGCGGTTCAGAATGGCTTGGAGTCAATCGGATTTGAAGGTATTGGAAGTGTTCGCGTTGGTAAACAGATCGAGATCGTTCTGGATACCCAGGATCAAGCCAATGCTGAAGCTTCTGTCCATAAAATGTGTGATAAAATGTTAGCCAATCCTGTGGTGGAATCATATAGCTTTGAGATTGTGGAGGCCTGATGAATTGGGGTGTACTTCTATTCCCCGGTTCTAACTGTGCCGAGGATTGTTTTCATGTCATCGATAAGGTTTTGGGAAAACCAGTCACTTATCTGTGGCACAAAGACACCGATCTGGGTGATGTAAATGCCATTATTATTCCTGGTGGATTTTCCTATGGAGACCACTTGAGACCAGGGGCTATTGCCCATCTTTCACCCGCCATGACTGCGGTTAAAGAATTTGCTGACAAGGGTGGCCTGGTTATTGGTATCTGCAATGGATTTCAGATTCTGACCGAAGCTCGGATGCTGCCAGGAAGTCTTTTACAGAATAAAGGTATAAAATTTCTCTGCCAGGACCAAACTTTGAGAGTAGAGAATGCTGAAACAGCCTTTACCAGTGAATATGAAACGGGGGCTGTAGTTGGTTTCCCAATTGCCCATAATGAGGGTAATTACTACGCCAAGCCCAAGACCATTGCTGAAATGGAAAAGAATGGTCAGATCCTGTTCCGCTATTGCAATGCTGAAGGTGAAGTCAGCGATGCCACCAACCCCAATGGTTCCATCAATAGTATTGCAGGAATCATCAATCGCACGGGCAATGTGGTTGGCATGATGCCTCATCCCGAACGTAGTTCTGATGCTGTATTAGGATTGAGCGATGGCAAGGGTGTCTTTATTTCCATGTTGAAATACCTGGAAGAAAAACATGGATTGGATCATTAAGATGACTGAGAAGAAGACTGGCATGACAGAAAAATTATGGATCAAAGCCGGGTTGACTGACTCGGAATATGAATTGTTAACCAGCCACATGAAGCGTGAGCCCAATACGGTTGAGCTGGCCCTGTATGCTCAGATGTGGTCAGAACACTGTGGCTACACGCATACACGACCTCTATTCAAACACTTCCTTACCACGGGTCCCCGCATTGTTCAGGGACCGGGAGAGAACGCTGGAATTGTAGATATCGATGATGACGAGGTGCTTACCTTTAAGCTGGAAAGTCACAATCATCCCTCAGCTATTGCACCCTTCCAGGGGGCAGCTACCGGTGTAGGCGGAATTGTGCGCGACATCTTAGCCATGGGTGCCTATCCCATTGCCTCATTGAATTCGCTCCATTTTGGACATCCCGGCGATGCCGGTCACACTCGCTACTTGATATCGGAAGTCGTCCGGGGTATCGGTGAATATGGCAATTGTCTGGGTGTGCCCACTGTGGGTGGGGAGTTGCGTTTTGCTAATGCTTACAAGGGTAATCCCCTGGTCAATGCCATGTGCGTGGGTTACATGAAGAAATCTCAGATCAAAAAAGCCATTGCCACCGGTGTGGGCAACAGCCTGATGATTGTCGGTAACCTGACGGGTCGTGATGGTATGGGCGGTGCCAGCTTTGCCTCCAAGGATCTGGACGAAGAGAACGAAGAAGATCGCGGAGCCATTCAGGTGGGTGACCCCTTTATGGAAAAATTGCTCATCGAGGCCTGTCTGGAAGTTTTTGAAGAAGATTACGTTGTCGGTGTGCAGGATATGGGCGCTGCAGGCATCCTGTCTTCATCGGTTGAAACTGCCAGTAAGGCTGGTAATGGAGTAGAGATCGATGTAGCCCTGGTTCCCAAACGCGAAGAAGCCATGCGCCCGGAAGAGGTCATGATCTCTGAATCACAGGAACGCATGCTGCTTATCGTGAAAAAAGGCAAGGAAGACAAGGTTAACAAGATCTTCCATAAATGGGATCTGCACGCAGTTGTTATTGGTCATGTTACTGATGACGGCTTGTATCGTGTACTGGAAGATGGCAAAACAGTGGGGGAGGTTCCAGTTTGGTCACTCATGGATGCGCCAACCTATATTCTTGAGGGGCAAGAACCAGCTCATCTGAAACAGACCAAAAGTTTCAAAAATGAAGATGTTGCCATTCCTCAAAATCTGAATGAGACCTTGACAACTCTTTTGGCTGCTCCTGATATTTGCTCCAAAGAATGGGTTTATCGCCAGTATGATCATCGGGTTCAGATGAATACGGTCATAAAACCGGGGTCAGATGCTGCCATTATCCGGATCAAAGGCCGTGATAAAGCGGTTGGAATGACCATGGATTCGAATGGACGCTACTGCTATCTGAATCCTCGGAGAGGAGCACAAAGTATCGTGGCAGAATCAGCTCGGAATCAGATTGCTTCAGGGGCTGAACCGATTGCCATCACAGATGGTCTGAACTTTGGTAATCCGGAACACCCTGAAGTCTATTATCAGTTGGAACAGTCCATCATTGGTCTCAGTGAAGCATGTCGGGCATTGGATACCCCTGTGATTGGTGGCAATGCCAGTCTCTATAATCAAACGCCTGAATTCGGAGCAATTTATCCCACACCTATCATTGGTATGGTCGGTCTGGTGAAATCCTTGAGTCATGTTACCACCATGGAATTTAAGAATGAGGGTGATTTTATTCTTCTCATCGGTGAAACCAGAGAAGAATTGGGTGCCTCAGAGTATCTGGATCAAATCCATGGATTGATCACAGGTGATGTACCTGAACTGGATCTGGAGTTGGAACGCAGGACTCAGAATTTTATCCTGGATATTATTCGTCAGGGTCTGGTGCAAAGCGCCCATGATCTAGGTGATGGCGGTTTTGCTGTTGCCCTGGCCGAGTCTTGTATCATGGGTGAGCTGGGGGCCGAAGTATCCTTTGATCTTGACCTGCGTTCGGACTCCCTCCTTTTTGGAGAAAGTCAAACCCGCTTCATGTTGTCTGCCAGCGCTGAAGCAGCAGAGAAGATCATTGATCTGGCTGCTGATCAGGGTCTTGAAGCAGCCAATATTGGCAGGGTAAATTCCGGTAACCAGTTGGTCATCAACAATATGGATAAAAATTTAGTTGATGTTAGTGTTAGCGACTGCTCCCATGCCTTCAAAACCGGTTTTGACAAAATGATGAAAACTGATGTATGATGCAAAAATATTGCCTCGGTTTTTCAAAACTCTGCATCTTGCGAGAGGAAAAGAGCCACATGAATAAGAAAACTCTGCGTCTTAGCGAACTCTGCCTGCCCGCACGAAGTTATACGCAGGCGGGCGAGAGGGCCTTTAAGAAAGTAAATCTTCTTTATGTCTGATAAACTCAACGAAGAATGTGGTGTTTTTGGTATTTTTAACACCAAAACAGAAGAAACATCCCAACTGATCTATTATGGACTTTTTGCCCTCCAGCACCGGGGACAGGAAAGTGCCGGAATCGCAGTTAGTGATGGCCATCAGGTCAACTACTACAAGGATGAAGGTCTGGTTCAGGAGGTTTTCGATCCAAAACTGTTGAATTTCCTGAGCGGTATCCACGGTATTGGCCATGTTCGTTACAGTACTACAGGTGGCACCACCTACGAGAATGCCCAGCCTGTGGTCATCGTTAGTTCCAAGGGACAGATGGCTCTGGCTCATAATGGCAACCTGGTCAACACCAAAGAATTGATGACCGGTCTAGAGAGTCAGGGAGCCACTTTTCAATCCGGTACAGATTCAGAAACAATTCTGAAGCTCATTGCCAAGAATACAATCGAAACAAGTGATGTTGCTGCCGCTATCAAGCAGACCATGTCCGTCATTCGGGGTGGTTACTCCATTCTTCTGCTGACTCCTGATAAACTATATGCATTTCGTGATCCAATGGGTTTGCGACCGCTGATCATGGGTAAGCGAGATGACGCTTACGTTTTCGCTTCAGAGAGTTGTGCCATTGATTCCATTAAGGGAGATATCATCAGGGATGTCCGTCCCGGTGAGATCATCTCAGTTGATGAAAATGGCATTCACTCTGAGCAGGTGGAGATTGGTTCGACCCATATTTGCTCTTTTGAATATGTCTATTTCGCCCGTACCGACTCAGTAATTGATGGCCTGAATGTCTATGAAGCCCGGGTAAATATGGGGCATCGCCTGTTCAAGGAAACAGGACGCCTGGCGGATATTGTCATCGATATTCCCGATTCCGGGACTTCTGCAGCCCTGGGTTATTCACAGGCTTCCGGTGTGCCCTTCAGTAAAGGTTTTTACCGCAATGCCTATATCGGCAGGACCTTCATCAGTCCCAAGCAGGATATGCGTGAGATCGGTGTAAATTTCAAATTATCGCCCATTCGCCGTAATGTGGAAGGTAAAAGTGTGATCATGATCGATGACTCCATCGTGCGTGGAACCACTATTACCCGTATTGTCAAGTCGCTAAGACGAGCCGGAGCCAGGGAAGTTCACGTGATGATCACCAGTCCTCCGGTTAAGTACAGCTGTTATTACGGTATTGACACACCTGACAGCAAACAACTCATCGCCTCCAATAAGCCAGTTGGTGATATTGCCATTGAAATTGGTGCTGATAGCCTTTCCTATCTCACACACGCCGGATTGAGCAGCAGTCTTTCAAAGGCTGGACTGGGAACCTGCATGGCCTGTTTTGATGGAAAATATCCAGTACCGGTTGAGGAGGGCAAATGAGCATTGATTACAAAGATGCTGGTGTAAATATTGAAAAAGGCTATGAAACCGTCCAACGTATTAAAAAGGATGTGGAATCCACCCATGGATCGGAGGTTTTAGGGGGTATAGGTGGATTTGGAGGTCTTTTCGTTCCTGATCTTTCCGGGATGACCCAGCCGGTTCTGGTTTCCGGAACTGATGGCGTAGGTACCAAGCTGAAATTGGCTTTTGCCCTGAACAAACACGACTCCATCGGCATTGATTGTGTGGCGATGTGTGTGAATGATGTTATTTGTGTTGGTGCCCGTCCCTTATTTTTCCTGGACTATATCGCGACCGGTGCTTTGGAGCCCCAACAGGTTGAAGGCGTAGTTGCCGGAATTGCAGAGGGCTGTCGCCAGAGTGGTACTGCCTTGGTGGGTGGTGAAACTGCTGAGATGCCTGGATTCTACGCCAGGGGAGAATACGACATTGCCGGTTTTACAGTGGGCTTGGTCGATCGTCCTGAAATGATTGATGGCAAGGCTGTTGGTGTCGGGGATGCCATCATTGGCTTGGCGTCCAGTGGTGTCCATTCCAATGGATTTTCCCTGATCAGAAAGCTCTTTCCTGAGAACCAATGGGGAGATTCATTTGGCACTTCCACCCTGGGAGAAACTTTACTGACACCGACTAGAATTTATGTAAAGCCTGTTCTGGACATCCTTAAGAATTATAAGATAAATGGGATTGCCCATATCACTGGTGGTGGATTCATCGAAAACATACCTCGGGCTTTTCCAGACAATTATAAAGCAGTCATTAAAAAAGGCAGCTGGCCCGGTCAGGAGATCTTCTCTCTGATCCAATCCACGGCTGGTCTTGATGATAACGCCATGTTCAATACCTTTAATATGGGCATCGGAATGGTGCTAATTGTTGCCGCAGATCAGGTGAATGGCGCATTGGCCGCATTAAAAGAGCTGGGCGAGGATGCTCATCAGATTGGTCAAATCGAAGCACATCAGGACGGGGACCATAGTCTATGCTTCGAATAGGGGCTCTTGTTTCAGGTGGGGGCACTAATCTTCAAGCCATTATGGATGCCATCAAAAGTGGATTCATCCCCAATGCAAAAATGGAACTTGTGATCTCCAATAAAAAGGGTGCTTTTGCACTGGAACGTGCAAATAAAGCTGGGGTCGCCACTGCAATAATCAGTCGGAAGGGCTTTGACTCTGCCCAGGCGTTTGATGAAGGTCTTGCCAATGAATTACTGGATCACAAGATCGATCTGGTGCTGCTGGCCGGGTTTATGGCGATTTTGGGATCGAAATTCTTCACTCATTTTGAAAACAAGGTAATGAATATCCATCCAGCCTTGATCCCGGCTTTTTCTGGTTCCGGCTACTATGGTCTCCGGGTTCATCAGGCTGTGCTGGATTATGGTTGCAAGCTTTCCGGTGCCTCCGTGCACTTTGTCACACCAGAGGTGGATGCCGGTCCCCTCATTATCCAAAAAGCAGTTGCTGTTAAACCAGGTGATACTCCAGAAATTCTCCAAAAACGGATCATGGAAGAGGCGGAGTGGCAGATATATCCAGAAGCAATACGTCTCTTCGCTCAGGGGCGACTGCATATTGTTGATAGGCACGTGAGTATAGTTGGATCTAGGGGATAGCAAACTTGACAACTAGCGCCACAAAGTCACAAAGACACAAAGCACCTCTAGATTGTGTGTGCCCAAACAATAAAACCGTTGAAGTGGTTGACAGTCTCAAAAACGTATCAATAGCCCACAACTCGGTTATTGAGTGAAATCGAAATATAAGTCGTGGGTTTCCTAAACAAATCCTTCGTGGGGCTTAGAGTCTTTGAGTCTTGGTGGCAAAAAGAAAAATATTTGAATTAACAATTAAGGGAGCAGGGAATGAAAAGAGCATTGATCAGCGTGTCGGATAAAAGTGGGGTCCTTGATCTGGCTAGAACCCTCCACGAAAAGGGAGTTGAGATCATTTCTACAGGGGGCACTGCCAAGCTGCTGGCTGACAATGGTGTTCCAGTTATTGGAATCAGCGACATCACCGGTTTTCCCGAATGTTTGGGGGGACGGGTCAAGACCCTCCAACCCAAGATCCACGGTGGTATCTTAGCTAATAGACAGATTCCAGGACATTTGGTGGAGGCTGCGGAACTGGGTATTCCTATGATCGATCTGGTGGTGGTGAATCTCTATCCATTCAAAGCAACTATTCTTAAACCGGGTGTGACCATGTCGGATGCAATCGAAAATATTGATATTGGTGGGGTGACCCTCATCCGGGCAGCAGGTAAAAATTCCGATTCTGTGACGCTGCTAACAGATCCAGAAGATTATGTTGAATTCATTGAATTATTGAATGGAAGTAAACTTGATGATAGTTTCAGAAAAAAAATGGCTCTCAAAGGCTTTCGGCATACAGCCCAATATGATACATTAATTAGTACTTATCTTGCTAAAGAGTTGGGTGACACTGAGTTACCAGAACAGTTATCATTCACATATGAAAAGCAACAGAGCCTGAGATATGGCGAAAATCCTCACCAGAAGGCTGCCTTTTATCGCGAGATATCCGTGCTGGATGGTCATCTCAGCGGAGCTGAACAATTGCATGGGAAGGAATTGTCATACAACAATATCGGTGATGCCTCAGCTGCCATCGAAATGATCCGTGAATTTTCTGCCCCCAGTGTCGTGGCGCTAAAGCATGCCAATCCGTGTGGTGTCGGTACTGCAGACACTATATTTAATGCCTATGAACGAGCTTATAAAGCAGATCCCGTCTCCATTTTCGGTGGTATTGTGGTTCTTAACAGGCCAGTGGATCTTGTCACAGCCGAAGAAATGCGCAAGATCTTCCTTGAGATCGTTATTGCTCCATCCTATAGTGAAGAGGCTCTGACCATACTCAAGAAGAAAAAGAATCTCCGCCTACTGCAACTGGCTGATATCATGCAGCCGCTCTCGACTGAGCGTTACTTCCACAAAAAAGTGGATGGCGGACTGTTGATCCAGGAGGCTGACCTGCATCGTCTGGATGATGAGCAATTCAAAGTGGTAACAGATAATCAACCGTCAGAAAAGGAATGGACGGATCTAAAATTAGCCTGGACTGTTGTAAAACATGCCAAATCGAATGCCATTGTGGTTGTAAAAGATGGTGCCACCCAGGGAGTGGGAGCCGGGCAGACCAGCCGGATCTGGGCTGTGGACAATGCACTGGACCGCAGCACCACATCTACGGAAGGATCAGTTCTGGCTTCGGATGCTTTTTTCCCCTTTTCTGATTCAGTTGAAAAGGCTCATGTCGCTGGTGTGAAGGCTATCATACAACCAGGTGGGTCGGTAAGAGATCAGGATTCAATTGATGCCTGTAATCAATTTGGGATTTCCATGGTATTCACGGGAGTACGCCACTTCAAACATTGATTTCAACTGAAATGTATGCCAGGCGACACTTCTCCGGAACTTTTGTTTTGGACTCGACTATAAGGTGACTAATATTGTCACGAAGCAAAATATTGAAACATAACCTTGTAGAAATTGGAGAAACCAAATTGAAAGTAACATTAGTAGTAGTGATAGTAGCCAGTCTGGGATTAATGGGATGTGCTTGCAAAGCACCTGGATTTAAAGCGGAACATACAGCTTGCGCCGTTGATGGTGCGGCACCTGACGTAGGTAAGATACACGATTCAAAAGCTCTGGGGGCAACCTGTGATCATGCAGAATCTAGTACTGATGCCTGTAAAACTGCAGATGTAAGTGTAGATAAGGCAACCTGTGATCATGAAGGTCCATGTACTGACGCATGTAAAACACATGGTACAGTGCAAAATGCAACAACAGATAATACGGCTTGTGATCATGCAGAATCTTATACTGATGCCTGTAAAACTGCAGATGTATGTGCAGATAAAGCAACTTGCGATCATGAGGGACCCTGTACTGATGCTTGTAAGAGTTAAATATGAAAACGATCAGGCATTCTTATAGATATTAAACTGGAAGCAGATAGTCGTATGAAGCCAACGTCCGTCATCCCGAGTCCCTCGACTATGCTCAGGATAAACTAAGTCGAGGGACATAAGCCTCTGGAGGAAAATATTCAAAAACAGAATATTGCGACGAACATCCGCTGGGGTAATAGTTTACCTAAAGGAGACAGATGATGAAAAGATTAATACTTTGGGTCGCGATCTTAACCTGGGGGCCGGCCATCAGAGTGGGCTGCTAAACTATTTTGTGTATCCACATCTGGAACAGAATGGAATATATTACAGCGGATTTACCCGAACATTCAGGTATAAAACAATTGGATAAATAATACAGGAGGGGGAAATATGAAAGTTTTGGTCGTAGGTGGGGGTGGTCGTGAACACGCGCTGGTATGGAAATTGTCACAGAGCCCTGGAGTTGATCAAATCTATTGCGCACCCGGAAACGCCGGGACAGCTCAGATAGCTGCTAATATCCCCTTATCAGACAATGATATTCCCGGACTTCTGGAGTTTGCCCTGGACAATTCGGTTGGATTGACTGTTGTAGGACCTGAGGTTCCCCTGGTCAATGGAATTGTGGATGTGTTTGAAGGAGTTGGCCTGCGAATTTTTGGTCCAAATGCGAGAGCATCCATTCTGGAAGGCAGTAAGGTTTTCACTAAGGAGTTATTGGTCAAATACAAGATTCCCACCGCTGAATTCCATCGGTTTACTGAAGCTGACACAGCAAAAGCATTTCTAAGATCCAATACGGTTTTCCCCATTGTCATCAAGGCTGATGGATTAGCTGCTGGTAAGGGTGTACTCATTATCCACAGCTTGGAAGAAGCTGAAAAAGGGATTGAAGAGATCATGGAAGACCGGGTTTTTGGGGATGCTGGAAATGAGATCATCATTGAGGAATTTCTCACAGGTCCGGAACTCTCCATGTTGTGTTTTGTTGATAACAAGACAGTGGTTCCCATGGGTTCTGCCAAAGATTATAAAAGAATTGGTGAAGGTGATACTGGCTTGAATACCGGTGGGATGGGCGCGATCTCTCCAAATCCGCTGTATGACCAGGAGTTGGAAGACTATTGTCTCACCAATATTATTGAACCCAGTCTTGCTGGAATGCGAGCGGAAGGTCGTCCTTTTAAAGGGATTTTGTACTGTGGCATCATGCTGACAGAGTCGGGACCCAAGGTGTTGGAGTATAATGTCCGTTTTGGTGATCCAGAGACCCAGGTTATTCTACCACGTCTTAAAACGGATCTTGTCCATATCTTTGAAGCCATCATTGATGATCGGCTAAATGAAGTTGATGTCATTTGGGATGATCAAACTGCTGCCACGGTTGTTCTGGCATCGGGAGGTTATCCGGAATCATATCCCAAGGGGCTCACAATCACAGGATTGGAACAGGTAACCGGCTCAACGACTTTTCATGCCGGTACCAAAAATGATGGCGATGTAGTCATCACCAGTGGAGGTCGGGTGTTAACCATAACCTCAATAGCTCGAACTGTTGCTGAAGCACTAACACTATCTTACGACAATGCCCGTAAGATTGAGTTTGAGGGTAAAACCCTTAGGACTGATATTGGAAGTTAACTGATAAATTTTAGTTCAAGAGGGCACTTAAATACAGAAGCCATTCCACCATTTCAGTATTTACAAATACATGCAAAAAGCAGTAGCTCGTTAAATGATGTATATTGCCAAATTGCAACTATATTGAATTGATGGATAGCTCAGAATAAACAGTTAGGGTTATCAAACAAATTTATTGAAAAAGGAAGAGAAATGGACACGAAAATAATTGGTAGTGGTTTGGTCGGCTTTATTCTGGGAATACTTTTGACAGGCGTATTTGCCTGGAATGCAGCACCTGGAATGATGATGATGGAAGATGAGACCAGGTATGGTTTTGAAGAATCTGTTGATCGGTTTACTCAGGCTGTTAAAGATCAGGGTTGGAAGATGCCCGCCGTTCACGATTTGCAGAAAACCATGAAAAAATTTGACAAGGATGTTAAATCAGTTAAAGTATTTGAACTTTGTCATCCAGAACACGCAGGCAAAATATTAGCGAAAGATGATGAGCGAATTGTTACTTCACTCATGCCTTGCCGTGTAGCCATTTATGAGCATTCCGATGGTACGGTGTATGCCAGCCGGATGAATTCAGGCTTATTGGGTAAAATGATGGACGGAATCGTACCAGAAGTTATGGCTGATGCCTCAGCCGACAGCGAAGAAATCCTAAAATCAATTTTGTAGTAATACTCCGGACATTGAGTTTGTCGAAATGACCTGTTCTTGATTGCGGGACAGGGGCTTCGATAAACTCAGCGTTCTTGGAGAAAGGGACATTGAACTCACCGAAACCGTGATCGGAATTATTGATTGGGTCTGGACATTTTGATGCACGCAATGTCCAGGCATGATTAGGAAGTTAGTTTCACTACTTCTTCCACGGCTTTATCACAAATCTCGCCTGTCAGGCCTTTGACGTACGTTTCAATCGTCGCTGCTTCGATCCCGGCTTCGGTCATCATATCAACCATTTCTGCATAAGACAGACGTTTGCCCCTGGTTTGCTTCTTCAAGTGATCATACCCATCAGAGGCACCTCTGTCCCGCTCCACTAGTTGAACCAGCTCAGAGAAGAATTGTCCGTTATTGGCCATGTCTTCATCCATTTTTGCATCATGGATCAGGATGTCCCTGGTTCCACGGGTAGCGTAGATCAGTGAAAGGATCATATGCCCAAAGGCTGTCCCAATGTTCCGCTTGACAGTGGAATCCGTCAGGTCTCTTTGGAGTCGGGTTTTCATGAACTTCTGGCTGAAGAAGGTCAATGAACTCTCAGCGATCTGAGCATTCCCTTCAGAATTCTCAAATTTTATGGGATTGATCTTGTGAGGCATGGTGGAAGACCCGATGGATGAAGCATCCGCTTTCTGATACAAATAGCCCAACATGAAATAGGTCCAGATATTCTGATCATAATCGATGAGAAGACCACTGAGCCGTTTCACAGCATCCAGCATGATGGCATAGGTGTCCCCAGGCATGATCTGTAAGCTGAACAGGGTGTGTTCCAAGCCCAGCTCTTCAACAACATCCCCAGTGATCTGAAACCAGTCAACATCAGGATAGATTCCCATCCAGGCATTCAGGTTACCAGTAGCACCCAATATCTTGCCCTGGATATTCATGGCTTTTAACTCAGCATACATTCTAGCGAAGCGTAAGGCGTAGAGAGCGAATTCTTTGCCCATGGTGGTAGGCGTGGCTACCTCGCCATGAGTTCGGCCGATCATGCGGCGATCACGATTTTCTTTCGCCAAGACAGTTAATTCATCGATCAGAATTTTTAAGCGACCGATTAGGATATCCCTGGATCCTTTGATCATGAGACCGTGAGCCAGATTATTGACATCTTCTGAAGTCAATCCAAAATGCACGCAGGGACGAATCTTCTCCGGTAACTGAACCTTGATGAATTCAATTACGGCGGCCACATCATGTTTGGTATGACTCTCGATCTCCTTCACATAAACCAGATCCTTTTTGCTAAGATCAGAATAAATGGCCATGAATTCATCCTGCCACCAGTCCTTGCGATCAGTCGCTTTCAGGAATGCCTTGAGGTAGATCATTTCCACATGAATACGTTCCCGGATCAGGCGACTTTCAGAAAACATCTCCTGCATATCGAGTAGATCGCCGGCATAGCGACCATCCAGAGGGGACAAATTGAATAGGGTATCAGAAGACAATGGTTTCTTTCCTTTCCGGACCGTGGGAGAGGATGGTGATGGGGATTTCCACAAAATCCTCGATAAATTGAATATAATTACGGATACTCTCAGGGAGATCCGCTTTCGATCCATGATTTAGTTCGACCCATTCTGCTTTGGTCAGGTCAGCAATAGGCAGGATATCTGCATAAATTGGTTCGACCTGTTCCAGCGTGGGGGCATCAGCAGGGAAGTAATCGATTTCCTGGCCGTCAATTTTATAGCCCGTACATACTTTGATCCCCTTTACCAGAGCTAAGGTATCGATTTTGGTCATGGCCAGTTCCTGAATCCCGGAGATCCGAATAGCATAGCGTAAGGCATAGAGATCTAAATGGCCAACTCGCCGGGGACGACCTGTTGTGGCTCCGTATTCGTGTCCGGCTTCTCTCAGGTTTGTAGCCGCTTCACCCGCCAACTCAGTGGGGAAGGGACCTTCACCAACCCGGGTTGTATAAGCTTTGGTAATTCCCAATATCCGAACGGGTACTCCAGGAATTGCTCCACCACCAATAAAAGCAGCTGCAGCCAGGGTTGAACTGGAGGTTACAAAGGGGTAGGTTCCGTAATTCAGATCCAGTAAAGTGCCTTGAGCTCCCTCAAAAAGAACGGTGAGTTCGTCTTGATTAGCCACGCGTACCAATGCTTCAGTATCCGTGACAAAAGGTTTAAATTTGGTACCGTAGGTAGCATAGTCCACCGCTACAGAATTACAGTATTCCTGGTACTCCCTTTCGCTGAAGATATCCTCGTAAATAAGAACATCCTTTACGTCCTTCAGGGCATCTTTGATTCGCACCTGAGCATCATCGGCAATGATATCAAGGATCCTGAGATTGATGCGGGAGGCTTTCTGTGAATAGGCGGGACCAATACCGCGACCCGTTGTTCCGATTTTGCCGCCTTCTTTGGCATCGATCAGTTGGTGATGCGGGAAGATCACATGGGCTCGAGCGCTGATCTTAAGACGTGGAGTGTGTCCACTTTGCGTAAAAGACTCAATTTCTTCAAGAAGATCTTTGGGATTGATGACCACACCTGTACCCAAAATACACAACTTATTGTGGAGCATACCAGAAGGCATATAATGGAATTTATAGGTCTCACCAGCGTGCATTACCGTATGGCCGGCATTGCCACCACCATTGAAACGTACCACGAGATCACTTTTCTCTGCCAGAACATCGACCAGTTTTCCTTTACCTTCATCACCCCACTGAGCACCCACAACGATGGTGTTTTTCATCACTTCTCCTGTAGAATCAAACGGTTGAGATTAAAAATAATTTGTATTAAAAGTCGGCACTATAATTTGGTGCTTCCTTGGTTACCTGCACATCATGGGGGTGGCTTTCTTTCAAGCCGGCTCCACTGATTTTCACAAATTCTGATTTGCCCCGCATATCATCTATTGTAGGAGTACCACAATAGCCCATCCCGGAACGAAGTCCGCCAATAAGTTGAAAAACCACATCCTTGGTGGCGCCTCGATAGGGTACGCGACCTTCGATGCCCTCTGGAACCAACTTTTGAGTGGATTCCTGAAAATATCGGTCAGCGCTGCCGGCATTCATGGCAGAAATTGATCCCATCCCCCGGTAAACTTTGTATGCCCGACCCTGATAATATTCTTTTTCACCTGGACTTTCATCTGTTCCGGCCAGCAGTCCACCAACCATGATCACTGAAGCCCCTGCAGCAATGGCTTTGGGGATATCTCCGGAGAATTTTACACCACCATCTGCTATGATGGGGATACCGTGTTTATCCGCTTCTTCTGCACAATCTGAAATAGCACTGATCTGGGGCATGCCTACTCCTGCAACAATGCGGGTAGTGCAGATCGATCCAGGACCAATACCCACCTTAACAGCATCTACACCAGCCGCGATCAGGTCCTTTGTGGCAGCACCTGTGGCAACATTACCAGCGATGACCTGCACTCCAGGATATTTTGATTTGATCGTACTGACAATATTCATCACGTTCCGGGAATGTCCATGAGCGGTATCGACTACGATGACATCCACGCCGGTGGCCATGAGGCGCTTCACACGATCCAGCGATTCCATCCGGGCTCCAACAGCAGCTCCGACGAGCAAACGTCCGTTGGAATCTGTTGCGGAATTGGGATATTCAACGGCCTTTTCAATATCCTTAATTGTAATTAATCCTTTGAGATTATTATGTTTATCGATCAGGGGCAACTTTTCTATCTTGTACTGCTTCATCAAAGCCGTGGCTTCTTGCAGGGTGGTGGATTGGTTGCCGGTGATGAGGTTCTCTTTGGTCATTGCATCCTCAATGAGGCGTTCAAAATGGTCTTCAAATCGAATATCACGATTGGTGATAATACCCAGGAGCTTTCCATCAACAACGACAGGTACACCTGAGATCCGGTAGCGAGCCATGAGCTCAGCAGCATCACCTACAGTATGCTTGGGAGTGAGTGAGAAAGGGTCGGTAATGACACCGTGCTGGGAGCGCTTGACCTTGTCTACTTCCATAGCTTGTTGTTCCGGTGTCAAATTTTTGTGGATAATACCAATACCACCTACCCTTGCCATGGCGATGGCCATGCGGGATTCAGTGACGGTATCCATTGAAGCGGACATGAGGGGTATATTCAGTTTGATCGATTTGGTTAAATGGGTGGATACATCAACATCGTGGGGCAGTACGTCTGACTGCGCCGGCACCAGAAGCACATCATCAAAAGTGATCGCTTCCCAGGTCTTGAATTTCTGCATGGTGAACCTCTTATTTCTTGGCTTGGATCAGAAAATGAATATTTCGAAAAATAGTGACCATCGTTTGGTCCAGAAATGAAGATCGAGAATGTTTTTTTGGAATCTGGCAGGTTGGATGGTGAGCATTCATCTTGCCACGCAAAGTAATGCCGCGGGTGCCTCATCCAAAAGGATTCAGCAGTTGAATGAAGATTAATCTGCCTTTGGAGAAACCCCTGAGTTTACCCAGGGATGAATGCGAAAATTCTGTTTTGTCGCGCATCTTGAGCTGAAATATGTTTATGGCCAAACGCTGATCTTCAGCCTGGTTTCAAGGTAAAACATAGTACTATACGCCAAAATCGGTTGCCACAACCGAAATCTTGCCAGGAAAATTGGATTAACCCGATTTACAGCTACATTCTGCCATGAGTTCAGCTCTCAAACCACTGGCCCTGTACATCCACGTACCCTTCTGCAAATCAAAGTGCACCTATTGTGACTTCTATTCTGTGGTGGGGCGTGAAAACGCTATTCCTGACTTTTTAAAAGTGATCCTGAGTGAAATCGAACACAAGAAAGCCACCCTGGATCTGTCCAACTACTCTATCGATACTATCTTTTTTGGAGGAGGGACACCAAATCTGTTGGCACCACCGCACCTGGAGCAGATCATAAATGCTCTTTTGGAATTAGCCAGTCCCAGGCCAGATATGGAGGTTGGTATGGAGATCAATCCCGGAGAAGCTGCTCTTGAAGACTTTCAGGCCTATAACAGCCTGGGTATCAATCGAATCAGTATCGGTATGCAAAGTTTCCAGCCTCAATTGTTAAAATTCATGAGCCGGATTCATTCAGCCCAGAAGAGTATTTCCACTTATGAAGATGTCCGCCGAGCTGGCTTTAATAATGTAAGTGCCGATCTGATCTTTGCCATACCCGGCCAGACCAACCAGCTTTGGGAAGCTGATCTGAGTCGTCTGGTGGAACTGGCACCTGAACATATCTCGACCTATTCACTTACTGTGGAGGAAGGCACTGCGTTGCACCGTTGGGTGGTTGCCGGTCATGTTCACATGCTGGAAGAGACCCTGGATACTGGCATGTACGCCATGGGACGGGATTACCTCAATTCACAGGGATATCCAAATTATGAGATCTCAAATCATGCCAGGCCTGGTTTTGAATGTCGGCATAACCTGAATTATTGGACTGGCGTTGAATATCTAGGATTTGGGCCAGCCGCCCATTCATTTTTCAAAGATCGTCGGCATTGGAATGTGCGCAACCTTGATCAATACCTGAGTATGGTGGCTGAGTCTGGAATTGCGGAAGAAGCTTCTGAGATCATCAATGATGATACAGCCCGGAATGAAATGATCCTGACTCGTCTCAGGTTGACACAGGGCTTGAATCTTTCAGAATATACCCGGCGATTTGGAGCAGACCTGCTCGATCAGAAACGTGAAATTCTGGCAAAATGGAACGAACAAATAGATCTGCACCATGGTCATCTGAGTGTCACTCGTTCCGGTTGGTCCATGATCGATGAGATCAGTTCAGATCTTATGTTTATAAATGGTACGAAGTGATCGTATACCATATTAACTTCAGAATACACGCCTTGCGTCTTCGCGAGCAGAGCGTGGCGATCTCAAAATTGTCACTAGACTTGGAGATTTATCCATCGTAGCAGATGCGCAGATGGATTGCCACACCCCTGCTGGGTTCGCAAAGACAGACAATAACGATATTTAAAAAGCATCTGGAACGTGCAGAGTGAAGTCCGTGGTATTACTTCACTTGATCCAGATCTATGGTAATCGATTTCTCATGATGAACCAGCACGGTTCCTGGTGGTGAGCCTTTGGGCTTGCTCAGATGTTTGCGTTGACAGTATTGAACCACTACGATCCCGGAATGCTTTGCTTTGGAATTCCGGGCAGCATGTTTCGCAGCTGAAACAATATCTGGTTGTTGGGGTTGCTGATTTCCCGTTCTCAGGATAACATGTGATCCTCTGATCTGTCTGGCATGGAACCACCAGTCATTTTTGCCGGCTACCTTGAAGGTCAGGACATCATTGTCTGATGAACCACGACCTACCAGGATATCATAGCCCCCTGGGGATTGATACTTTTTGTAGGGTTTACGTTCGGTTTGCCGTCGCCCCGATCGATCCAGTGCTTCACCCTTGGTTAACAAGTAGGTGCGTAGAGCCGTGTTGTCATCCTGTTCCAGAAGTTGTTCCAGATCGTGTATATCAGTCTGGATTTGAGGAATGATCGCTTCCAATTGTCCGATCTTTAGCTTGAACTTACGAATCTTTTTCGCAGTAGATTCGATGGCCTGCTGCAGGCTTGAGTGATCCTCCAGGTAAAGGGTTAAAGCAGAACCGGTGGGGGAGAGCTCAGCAGGTAAATGCAATTCGTTTGATGAGGTGAGCTTACCCATCCCAAGACCGATTTGAAACGCCTGTAAGCGAATTTCCAGATCCGGCCACAACAGAGCTTCCTGTAGCTCTGTTCGAACTTTAGTGAGCTTGACCTGCCAGCGTTTTAGAACAGTTCCAGCCGTTTTCTTGATGGAGACAACAGGTGCCTGTTTTGGTTTTTGACCTGATCTAAATACGGCCAGGACCAACTCGTCTATTGGCAGACCATTTCTGCCAGCAGTCGAATCAAAGGCAAGTTCGCCGGTTGTCTGATCCAGGGTAATCCCGTGCCTGGCAATCTCCAGGTCATGCCTGCTAAGATGTCCACCAGGTATTGAAGCTGGTAAGGAGTCATTGACACTTAACCAGTTATCGGAAAAGTGCGCTGGTTCTATTTGTTTCAGAAAACGGTCCACGCAGGAATGTTTGTGATACAAATAAACATTTAGAACCGCCGGAAAACATCCCAGTATCAACTGGAAATCATTAGTGAGGTCAAACCGTAACAAGCGATCCTGTGCGTGGATCTTTACGCCGGCCACTTCCGACCCCTGAGGAATTCGCTTCAAGACCTCAACCCGCCGTTTTGGTAGAGTGACTTGATTCGATGCGGAGATGATGGCTTGATTGCCCTGTTTTTCCCAACCCAGTTTGGTGACCTGAGGAGCGTTGGAAAAGTGGATATCCAGGCGCGCTTTTCGAAAAGTATATGCAATATCCAATTGGGCGCCTTTTAGATGCTCATCCCAGTAGTGCATCCACAGCCACAATGCAGGCCAGGATTTAATGAAATTTGCTGCCTTCATGCTCTCAACATAAGTCAATATCTTAGAAAATATCACACCAATTCGAATTTCTGGCAGAAAGAACTCTATTATTGTATGCAAATCGGGGTCGCTTGCCCAGATTTTTTGCATAAATTGTCAGCCAAAGAATTTGAATGGCCAAAAATGGTCCACTTTCACTAACGGGCAGGTTTATGAAAAAGAAACACACATTCCAAGCAAGCGATACTTTATTTATTCTGGATAATCTGAATACGGCTGTATTTCGCACAAGTCCGGATAACTCTGGAAGTTTTATCGATGTTAATCCGGCTTTTCTAAAGATATTTGGATATGAAGATAAAACTCAATTAGCAGCAATTTCGGTTGTTGATCTCTATGTTGAACCAGGAGATCGAGACAGTATCCGCAAGGAATTGAAGTCAAAAGGGCATTTCCGGGAGCGGGAGTTTTTATTCAAACGCAGCAATGGAAAGATATTTCCGGGGAGGGTCTCCTCCGTACTGGTGAAAGATGATACAGGACAGGCAATTTACATAGATGGTGTAGTCGATGATATCACTATGCAAAAACAACAGTTTGAGGCTCTGCATGTTGCTGAAGTCGGATTAAAACAGCGTCAACTGGAATTAATAGAAGAACGCCGGATCTTTTTCAGTGGACCTGTTATTCAGATCCATTGGCCAATGGATGAATCGGAACCATTGATCTACATTTCTGAAAATGTTAAGGATATCTTGGGGTATGAAGTAAGCGATTTTACTGATGGCAGGATTCTTTACCCCAGTATAACACACCGAGAAGATCTGGCCGAGCTACAGGAGAAAATTCGTACTCAAGTCAACGAAGGTTCAGATGTGATATCTGTGCCCCCTTATCGTCTGAAGCATAAAAACGGTGGATATATATGGGTTCAGGACTATGGATACATCCAAAAAGATGAATCTGGAAAAGCCACGATGATCATGGGATATATCTATGATGTCACGGAACTCCAGGAATCTCATCGAAAAATTGCCGAAAGTGAATTACGCTATCGTGGCCTGGTGGAAAATTCTCCCACTGGGATTATACGGATCGATGTGGAAGGGAATATTCTTGAAGTAAACACAGTCATGGTCAATTCTCTGGGGTCACCCTCTAGAGAGGCAACCATGGCTTTTAATATTTTTACCTTCAAACCCTTACAGGATGCTGGTATAGCTCAAAAATTTCAGGAATGTATCCGGGAGAATAAGGCTGTAAAATTCACCAGTGAGTACACTTCAGCCTGGGAAAAGACGATCTACTTTCAGGTAGTGATCCATCCGATCTACAATGCTGAGCAACAAATAATTGGTGCCCAGGCCAACATGGAGGATATCTCCGGTACCTATCAAGCTGAATTGGCAACCCGTGCGCTTGAGCGAACCCAGTTGGAGGAACGCAATATCTTTCTGGCTGGTCCGATCATGATCATTAAATGGGATATGATTGCAGATAAAGCACTCCATCACATAAGTGATAATGTTGAGAATATCCTTGGCTATACAGTTGACGAGATGCTTAGCGGAGCAGTCCTTTTCGTTGATATTATGCATCCTGAGGATGCCGAGCGATGCAGAAAAACTGCCCAACAGGCACTGGATCAGGGGCTGGAATCATTTGAAACTGCAGCTTATCGGATTCGCTGTAAAGACGGGCATTATATTTGGGTAAACGATCATTCCACGATCATCCGCGATGAAAATGGTGAACCCAAGAATATTTCAGGAGTTGTGTACGATATCAGTCACATCATCCAGGCCGAAGAGCGGATCAAGCTGACTGAGCAGACCTACCAGGAATTGTTTAATGCCATATCTGAAGCAGTCTTCATTCATGACCCTGATACATCCGAGATACTGGATGTCAATGAAACCATGCTAAGGATGTATGGGTATAAACGTGATGAGGTCATCGGTACAGATGTTCAGAAATTTAGTGCTGCTTCTGTTGTGACATCTGGAATTGGCGATCTCTTTAAGTTGGCAATTTCTGAGGGACATAAAACCTTTGAATGGGAAGCTATACATAAATCCGGTAAGAAATTCTGGGTGGAGGTTACGCTACGGCCGGCGGTTATTCATGGCAAGGACAGAATGCTGGCAAATGTCCGTAATATCTCAGGTCGGAAAGAGATTTTGACTAAATTGGAAAAATCGCTCCAAGAAAAGGATCTACTGTTGCGAGAAGTACATCATCGGGTCAAAAATAATATGCAGGTGATCAATAGCCTGCTAAACCTTCAGGCTGAATATACGCAGGATGAGCATCTATTTGAGATCTTTGGTGAAACTCAAAACCGGATACGCACCATGGCTCTGATCCATGAAAGACTCTTTAAATCAAAAAGCATGGATGCAGTTGACTTTGATCAGTATATCGAATCTCTGATCTATGAATTGATCAATTTCTACACCATTGATCAACAACGTATCCGTTTCCATCAGGATATCGACCAGATAAAGCTGAATATTAATAAAGCCATCCCATGCGGGTTGATCGTGAATGAGTTGATCACAAATGTGCTAAAATACGCATTCCCGGATAATGGGGAAGGTGATATATGGGTGTCAGTAAAAGCTATTGGTCATTCTGCCGCGGAGATTATTGTTCGGGATAATGGAGTTGGTTTGAATCCATCTCTGGATTTTGAGACAACCCAAACCATGGGTCTAAGGATCACTCGAATTCTTACTGAACAACTCGAGGGCAAAATGGAAATTGATAGAACCAATGGAACCAGTTTTAAATTGCGGTTCAATCTGCAGAATGAGGATTAGAAACCGCTCGCAGTTTGATCAATGAAGATCCTTATTTTCGCTCAAGAATCTTGATCAGGGATGTGAAAAGAGGATTCCAGGTAAGGCCAGAATAATTGTTCCAATTCTTTCAGGGAACCATCAATGGTCATGGGTATCATCTTGGCGAATGAATCCAGAATCACCACAGCATTAAGGCTGGCATCCTGTTTGGTTGCCGCTTGTAAACGTTTCACCATGCTGATGTTGATCTTGTCAATTCGGGCATAGATCTGCGTTAAGCCCTCTAAGGTCCAGTCAGGCTCTAAACCACTTTTTGCTCGGGTAAACTGGGCCAGGAGATACATGGAGATGGATCGGTAAATCGATTCACTTATGGTGGCAAAAGGGAGATGTGTCATCACCATGGGGCGCAGATAGTCAAGTGATGGGCAGCCGCTGGTAACCATAATGATTCCCAGGATCGAACTTAAGCCGCTTTGCATAGTGACCCCATTTTTACGATAAGTGCGTTCCTCGGTTTCAATAGAAACATCCACCTTATCATAGGATATGGCATGAGTAAAAGCGCCGACGATATCCTGCAGATTGAAGGCTACCGGGCAGTGTTCAACTCCCTGCTCTACCAGGGGACAATTTGCACAGGTATGATAGGATAAAGCGGTCCAGTTGGCTGGTTCAGCTTTGGTGAAGGTCTGGTAAGTAAGTCTCTCACGATTCAGCAGAATAACGAATTCATGCGTTTTAGACTCTGGCAATCTGAATGTGTATTTGAAAGCCATTTGGTGAGGATTTTCAGCCAACATAGAGCAAGATACAACAGAAGTGCTCCATTTCAATGTAATTTAAGGCAAGTATGGTCTGAAAACTTCTGTGATAAAAGATATAGTGAATTGAACTCAGTTTATTTTAGCTTCACCGGTCATGATAAGGGGCGATAAAGGATTGATGCATGAGTGAACCAGAAAAAAAATACCGCCGAAAAAGAAAAAGTAAACGTCATCAAAATACGCTTATCCAGGATTTTGGTGTTGAGATCATCATTGGAATATTTTTCCTGTTTGGTGTTTTTCTATTATACGAAGATATGGAAATAAAATCTTCAGTTTTCCAGGGAATCCTGGCTTTGCGTGAGGGTTTTGGCAATCTCATCAGTGGAATGAGCAACAGTATAATTGGGATTATAAATGCTATTGAGGGCTCAGATATTGTGGGTGGATTTTTCATTCTTTTTGCTTTTATTCTTTTATCAATCAGAGCCCGACAAAAGGCCATTATACGTTATAGCGACTTATCAGAATGCCCGGACTGTGGGGGTGACCTACTGCACGTCCATCGAAGTTTGTTACAACGGATCACATCCAAGGTCTTTTTCCTGAAGATCCGTCGCTACACATGTAAAAGTTGTGACTTTGAGGGTCTTCGGATACGCCCCAAACATTCCAGATAGCTCACCCATATCCTGGATCGATCCAAAATTGCTCTCGGCATTGAGCTCCAGTATCTGGAGTGCCTCCTGGTTTATCGGCGCCAAAATATTTCAGCTTTTTAGGAAAATGGAACTGGAATACTTCAAGATATTTCTGATCACAGCTGTTTTATATGCAGTGGGCATTATTTTCTACCACTTATTGATAAATGATTACTTACGGCGAGAGCCTGAACCAAACAACCCGACAATTTTCCTGGACGTTCGATTGCGTACTGTGGATCGGGGCTAAGGAGACACAATGGAACCCCTTTCATCAAAGCAAAAAAAATACTTAAAATCACAGGCGAATTCACTGAAACCGTTGGTTCAGATTGGCAAGGGTGGTGTCAATCAGCAAAGCATTCAAAGCATTGATGTAGCTTTGGGTCAACATGAGCTGATAAAAGTAAAATTCATTGCCTTTAAAACTGAAAAAGAGCAATTTTTGGATTCCATCATAGAGGGTGCCAATGCGCAGTTTGTGAGCTTGATCGGACACGTACTCACCCTGTACCGTGAACATGAGGAGCAGGAAAAAAGGAATTACAAGCTACCCGAGTAGATTTTTGTTGGAGCTTGGTGTATCCAAAAAAAAATGCTAACCACGAGAGTGCAGAGATCGCAAAGCGTAAACATTTATGCCTGTAGATATAGTTTTAATATGTGGTTTTGACCTTTGACCTTTGACTTCTGAATTCTGACTTCTGACTTCTGACTTCTGAATTCTGACTTCTGACTTCTGACTTCTGACTTCTGACTTCTGACTTCTGACTTCTGAATTCAGAATTCAGAATTCAGAAGTCAGA
>JAYEKW010000255.1 GCA_034716895.1 Candidatus Neomarinimicrobiota bacterium | reverse complement strand
CAATTATTGTGGTTCATTTACCACGGGTTACACCCGTGGCTATTCTGATTATTCCCCTTCAGGGAATCTGGATCTGAGTAAAAGATGGAAACTTCCTGACAATCCAATTAACTCTGAGGTACGCATTATGACGATGAACCTTATTTAAATGCATACTAAAGATTTATCTTTATGATAGATATATTTAAATAATATAGCAGGTTTTCGTTGATCCGGCAAGTACTTCCAAACTATCCAAGATTCACCTTTGGCAGTTCATTTGTGACTCTATATTTGATTTAGTACTCTCACTAAACATATCCTGAAGCATTTGCTCAACCTCACCAGCATTTGTCTTCAAGCCATACATGCAGTTAAAATGATTTGTGATTAACTCAACAACATCATCTGCTAAAATTACATGCTTTAGATTATCTGGCATGATAAATCTCATTTGTTGAGAAATATTGCTTTCGTACTATCATCTATTTTTTCCATTCCGCTTTGAGACATTCATCCATAGACAACTCCTGCACACATATTAGATTATACCAATATCATCCAGGGGCGTTATGGCACGAAAGGAGCTCTAAATTTGGTATAATAGCACATTACAAGACCTCCCAATTGTGGTTTATGCAGATTGACACAAAACCATTCATGCATATACCAAAGGATAACGTGTCACCTATCTTCTGATTGGACACTTTCGACTTTCGACTTTCGACTTTTAACTTTTAACTATTAACTTATGACTATCACCCCCCGTCTCACCCCTTGATTGTGCCCCGGTAAAAACTTAGTTTTACCCGCCACATCAACTCTGATGAGGTGAGCTTGAGTTCGCAAAGGAAAAACAATGGATCTACAAACAATACTTTCTGGTATTGACGTCAGAGCTGACTGGGTCGGCCTACGTTACGTCAAAGAAAATACAGGTTTCCGTCTCGTGCGGGATGGCAAGCCAGAGACTAATACTCGGGAATCCAAACAAGGCATTATGGTTGAAGTGTTGGTAAATGGCCAATTCGCCTATTATGGAACCAGTCGCCTGGATACTGCCGGTATTCAAGCTGCGGCTGAGCGAGCAGTTGTGTTGGCCCAAGCGGCTTCAAAATACAGCCTGCATTCATTTGGAATAGAAGCTCGCCCCGTGGCAAAAGGGAGTTATCGCTCAGCTTTTCAGACGGCTACAGATGCCTTCTCTCCAGGTGAATTTTCAGAACTACTCATCAAGGCTACCGCTGAGTTAAAGGTGTCTGATAAAGTGGTTTCCACCAATGCTATGGGCCGAATTGTTGAATCAGAATCACACTTTGTGTCATCCAACGGGAGTGATTTTGACCAGCAGTATCTTATGGTTTCAGCTGATTATTCGGCTGTTGCTCAAGACGGCTCAATTACCCAAAAACGGACCGATGGTGGTCTCCTGGCCAAGAGCTACCAGGCTGGCATGGAAGTATTTAATGAGGATGATGTCCTGGCCAGATGTCGGATCATTGGTGCTGAAGCGGTAGAGCTGCTCAGTGCTGAAGACTGTCCTACAGGAATTATGGATCTGGTATTGGCACCGGATCAGATGATGCTGCAGATTCATGAAAGTGTGGGCCACGCTCTGGAGATCGATCGCATTCTGGGGGATGAACGCAATTATGCCGGCTGGAGTTTTGTCCGACTGGCTGATTTTGGAAAACTTCAATACGGCTCCAAGCTGATGAATATCACCTTCGATCCAACCATTGGGAATCAATTTGCCTCCTACGCCTATGATGACGGAGGCTTGAAAGCCGAGAAGGAATTTCTGATCAAAGAAGGTTTGCTCCTGCGCGGTTTGGGTGGCATGGAAAGTCAGATCCGTTCCGGGCTGGATGGCGTGGCAAATTTCAGAGCCAGTTCCTGGAATCGCGCCCCCATTGATCGCATGGCAAACCTTAATTTGGAACCAGGTGATTCCAGTTATGATGAGATCATCAGTTCTGTGGAAAAAGGGGTCTTCATGACCTCAAACCGCTCCTGGTCCATTGATGATTACCGCAACAAATTTCAGTTTGGCTGTGAATATGGCAAGCTCATCGAAAATGGCAAGTTGACCAAAACAGTGAAGAATCCCAACTACCGGGCCATCTCAAATCCCTTCTGGCGCAGCTTGAAGAAAGTGGGTAACCAGGATACATTTGAAGTGTACGGCACGCCATTCTGTGGCAAAGGTGAGCCCAATCAGGTCATCCGGGTCGGCCACGCCAGCCCCTTATGTCTATTTGGCGATGTGGAAATCTTTGGTGGTGTTTAACACAGGATTTGTAGTTTGGATCCTTTACAGCATTCGAAGTAGCGCGCCTATTAAAACGATACAAAACCAGATAGATATAGCCACCAAGGCACTACGACACGAAAAAAGCATGATGGACTATTTCATGCTTCAACGCGTCGTTAACGGGGTTGAATTTTTATGAATCAGAGGACCTGAAGCGTGATAGTTACACCTTTTAAACCTTTGTGCCTTTGTGTCTTTGTGGCCCATTAAAAGATTCTTACAGAACGATCATATAATTGTAGTAACAAGTTTGAGGTAAACGATGGAAAAATTATTTAAACAGATCACCCAGGGCATTATGGCCGATCTTAAGTCAGGTGAACATCTTGGATTGAGCTTTGGTGGAGAGAACACAACCTTTGCCAGGATCAATGCTGCTAAAATTCGTCAGATTGGAAATGTGGATGAAGCTGACCTGGGATTTAACTATATCTGGAATACGAAATGCTGCACTGGAAGCATCTCACTTTCTGGTAATGTTGAGGAAGACCTAAAACAAGCCCAAACAGAGTTGAATCGCTTACGAGAAGAAGCGCAACAGTTGCCGGACGATCCTTACCTGGTCATTCCTGACAGCACAGAAACCAGCTTAAATGAAAAATTCGGATCCTTACCTGAGCCTCAAGAAGTTGCTGCTAAGATTCTACCTGCCATGGGACAGGCTGACCTTACCGGTATCTGGGCTTCCGGACGAATTTTCCAAGGTAGTTCAAATTCTGCAGGAGGGTATCACTGGTTCGCATCAGACTCCTTTTCTTTGGATTACTCGCTGATCACACCGGAAGAAAAAATGGTCAAAGCTACCTATGGCGGGTCCAACTGGGATCAGTCTGAGTATGAAGCATTCCTGGCTGATTCCATTGAAAAATTGAAACTCATGTCTTTACCTCCTAAAAAGATCGAACCGGGAGATTATCGAACCTTTATCGCGTCAGCAGGTGTAGCTGATGTTCTCTCCATGTTTTCCTGGGGGGGAGTATCAGAAGCTGCTATTCGCCAGAGTGAAAGCAGTCTTGGCAAGATGCGCAATGAAGGAGCAAAACTGTCACCCCATTTCACCCTTTCCGAGGATTTCAGCTCCGGATTATCCCCTCGGTTTAATGGAAACGGTGAGGTCGCTCCTGAAACAACAGTTCTCATTAATAAAGGATTGTTGAGTCAAACCCTGGTAAGCTCGAGAACAGCAAAAGAGTATGGAATTGAATCCAATTTCGCCGCAGGAGATGAGGGCTTACGGGCTGCGGTAATGAGTGCAGGAAATTTGAAAGAATCTGAAGTTTTGAAAGCACTGGGGACAGGTGTCTATCTTTCCAATCTACATTATTTAAACTGGAGCGATATGATCGGTGGTCGGATTACTGGTATGACCCGCTACGCCTGTTTCTGGGTTGAGAACGGGGAGATCATTGCGCCCATTGAGAATATGCGCTTTGATGATAGTCTCTATAATATGCTTGGGGAACAATTGGAGGCTGTGACAGAGACAGCTCTCGTCAACCCTGATGTAGAGACTTATGACGGGCGGGAGCTTAGTGCTACCATATGTCCGGGTATCTTACTTAAATCATTTTCGCTAACACTATAGGGGTTAATATGGCTAAGAAAAAAAAAGATCATCGCTATCTACTCATTGTAAACCCCGAAGCTGGCAGCCGTTCCACCATGAAGGCTTTACCGGAAATTGAGGATTTACTCCGAGCTCGCAAAGCTGATTATGAATTTCATTTTACCGAAAAACGGGATCATGCCACCAAGCTTGTGAAAGAAATGGGCGTCGGTTTTGATGTAATTGTCTCTGTCGGTGGAGATGGTACCATCAATGAGATCGTTAATGGAATGCCGGATATTGATAAACCATTGGGTATTCTGCCCATTGGGACTGGCAATGATTTTGCCCGTAGTTGCTCCTACAAGATCGGTGATCTGGAAGCCGCAGTAGACACCCTGCTGGCCCATGATGTTAAAAAATTGGATGTTGGAGAGGTCAACGGTCGACGTTTTATCAATGTTATGGGTTTGGGCTTTGAGGGCAGAGCCAATGATATTGGCAAAATGCTGCCCTTCCTCCATGGCGCACCCAAATACTTGATCGCAATCGGTGGAACCTACCTCACATACCGGAGGATGCCACTAAAAGTAAAATTCAATGATATGGAAATGAACGAAAAAGTCTTTCTCATTAGCATTGGCAACGGTTGGAATGTAGGCGGTGGGTTGCAACTGACTCCCAAAGCCAAACTGGATGATGGGCTATTTGATGTTTGTTATACACAGGAAATCAGTCGCTGGCGGATCCTTCAGGTTTTTGGAAAGCTGTATGACGGAACCATAGCAGAAGTACCTGAAATGGAGATGCACCAGACCAAAGAACTGACCATTAGCAGCGATCTGCCCATTCCAGCTCATATTGATGGTGAGTCGTTTGATCCGGTTCAAAAAGAATTTAAAATTCGCATCCTTCCAAAAGCACAGGAGATCATCGGCAATTGGTCGGCTGATACACGATTTAGCAAATGATGCAATTGTACTTCATCATGCATGTCAGGTGTCTTCGCGGGAGTGAAACGACCGTGGCGATCTCCATATTTTAGACAATGGGAAAATTGAAAAGAACCAGTGAGTATAATTGTTAGAAAAGCTCAACATTGACGAAACCGCAAAAAGTACTTGAAAAAACATGAATATCGACACTTCGACTGGGCTTAGTGACCGCTTAACTACAAAAATTTTAATAGGTTACGAAAATATGGCGTATGTTTATAATAATCAACACTTTGCGTTATTTCGATGAACTCAATACAACGCTCTGCGCGCTCTGCCTGCCCGCACGAAGTTATACGCAGGCGGGCGAGAGGGACTTTTTGCGAGGCCGTCAACATTGAAATAAACAAAACCAGAGGTACTTCTCATGAGACGTGTTTTAAGTATGTACTTGTTATTGACCTTGATTTTTACCGTTAGTTGGGGGCAGACTTTAAAACCATATACGTTAGGTGCCCAAAGCTCTGAATCCTTTGATGTGGTGAAGGACAAAACCCGTGCAAGTCTCCAGACCGCTGGATTTTCGCTTTTAGGTGAATATCAACCGGCTCAGGATGAAACTCGCTGGGTATTCGTAATCAATTCACCCGGGCTGATCGAAGCAGTGCAGAGCGTGGGAGGGTTAACCGGTTTTGCCTCAGCCTTGCGAGTGGCCCTCACACTGGAAGATGGAATGGTGAATGTTTCCTATACAAACCCCATTTATCTGGGTAATGCCTATTTTCAAAAGGCCTATCCTGAAGTTGCTCACCATTTCCTTGCAGCTGACAAAAGCCTGGTAACGGCCATGGCTGACCTGGGAACCATTAGCGGGGAAGTCTTCGGTGTTGAGAAGGGCTTGACCGTTAAAGATATTCGCCATTATCACTACATGTTCGGGATGGAATATTTTGAGGATGTAGTAGAGTTGAATGAATTTTCAAGTTTTAGTGTTGGCAAAAGTATTATTGAATCCAAGCTATCCAGGGGTGGCAATACCAAGCTCATTTACGCCTATGAGGTTCCAGGAAAAGATTTGAAACTATATGGCATTGCACTGAGTGGTTCAACGGGCGAAGAGCAGTTCCTGCCCATCATCGATATTTCCACTCCAAAACACACTGCCTTTTTACCCTATGAGATCCTGCTGATGGGGAATACTGCTGTGATGATGCATGGCCGCTATCGGATAGCCCTGAGTTTTCCGGATTTGACCATGACCACTTTCAGTAAGATCATGTCCACACCGGGAAATATCGAAGATCTCATGCGGAGTGTGACGGAGTAATTGATAAGTAATAAGTAAGGCTCATCGTCAGAATGCGTACCTATACCTGAATATTGTTCTTTGATCAACAGGCATAAAATTCTTTCTCTGCAATCAAGGTAGGTAACAAATTCCAATTCTAACCTGGATTAAATTCCCTGAAAGGGAAAAACAAGAATAGCCACGGGTGTAACCCGTGGTAAATGAACCACAATAATTGCAACCCCAGAGGGGTTGAACAATACTAAAGCAAATATTTTTCATCAAATTTTATCTCATGTTCTATTGAAACCAGTTTAGTCGCAACGGAGTTGCTCCGGAAACTGGTTGGTATGGTGACTGGCCTGCTTTTTAACGTATTCAATTAAATCATCCTTTGTAGAGAATATGATCTGATACAATATGTGGGTGTCTCAGTTGACAGGGTTAAACTCCTTCAGAGTTTGTTCTGTTTCTTGATTCCAGGTACTACGGGTTGCACCCGTAGCTATTCATATTTAATCCCTTCGGGATATTTCTTTAGCAGATAAATCAGGTCTCATTCACCATTTTGACGCTTCTTCCTATGACCCCAGGTATGCATTATGACGATGAACCATAATTAATAAGTAATAAGTAAGAAGTAACAAGTAACAAAAGCAGTTTCTTTCAACTTTCAACCAGTCTTCGCCTATCGGCTACGCCTTGGCAAGCTTTCGACCAGTCTTCGCCTATCGGCTACGCCCTGGCAAGCTTTCA
>JAYEKW010000254.1 GCA_034716895.1 Candidatus Neomarinimicrobiota bacterium | reverse complement strand
GATGTAATCAACTTTGATGCAGAGGTGTGGCTTGTAGCTCTTACGGCCCAAACCCCGATTGCTCCACGTGCCTATGAGGTGGCGGATGCCTTTCGTAAGCGTGGTGTTACCGTAATCATGGGCGGTTGCATAATTTGACAGTACAGGATTTATTCTTTATACCTTTATACCTTTATACCCTTATACCCTTATACCCCCCTTATACCCTCATACCCCTACCCCCTTACCAATTTCTCAATGGCTATCATGGGATCTTTAACGCTGGTCAAGAACATCATAGCTGCAATGATAAAGGGCTTATAGCTGGCTTCAAGATAGGTGTCACGACGGTATCTTTCAAAGACAGACTTGCTTACTTCACCCTGTTTACAACTTACTCCTGTAATATCAGCAGGGAGGCAATGCATGTAGAGGGCTTTACCCTCTTTAGTAAGTTTCATCTTCTCTTCGGTGCATTCCCAATCTGTAAATTTGGCATTATTGGTCAGACAAGTCTGCTCCAGGGACAGGAGTCCGGCCTTATCTGATTCTTTTAATAATGCAGTCCGCTCCTCCATGACATGGTAAGGTGCCCATGATTTTGGATATACGATATCAACATCCGCGAATGCAGCATCCATATTGTTCACAATATTGAAGGAGCCCCCAGAAGCTTGAGCTTGTTTACCTGCTAGATCTACCACATCAGGGATCAGATTATAGCCTTCAGGGTGGGCCAGAGTGACATCCATTCCATAGCGAGTTAATAATCCAATAATTCCCTGGGGTACTGAAAGCGGTTTGCCATAACTGGGTGAATAGGCCCAGGACATGGCAATTTTCTTGCCTTTCAACGCATCCAGAGAACCAAAATAATTTTTCAACATGGCCAGATCGGACATACTCTGAGTGGGGTGGTCGATATCACACTGAAGATTTACCAGGCCAGGTCTATTGTGAAGGACGCCTTCTTCAAATCCAGTTTGGACTGCTTCCGAAACTTCCTTCATATACGTATGACCTTCACCCAGATACATATCATCCCTAATGCCGATCACACGGGTCATAAATGAGATCATGTTGGCAGTTTCCCTGACAGTTTCACCATGAGAAACCTGGGATTTTTCTTCATCCATATCGGATACGGCTAAACCAAGGGCATTGGCTGCTGATGCGAAACTGAAACGAGTTCTCGTTGAGTTATCTCTAAAAATAGAAACTGCCAGGCCAGAATCAAAAACCAGGTTGGGTTTTCCGAGACGATGCCGCTCCCGGATCAGCTCTGCCAGAAGCAGAGTTGCTTCTAATTCAGCTCGTGACTTTTCCCATGTGAGCAGGAAATCGTGACCGTAGTTGGCCGGGTTCAAGGCTTTGATTTTTTCGATGTATTCTTTCATGGTTCTTTCTTCTCTATGCGGGTGTTCAATCTCCACTTGGTTGTTCTGCTTCGAGTCTCCCCAGATAAGTCAAGGGGATGGCTACATACATGGCTGCGGCCTTGACCAGCTCTGCTTTCCAGGTTTTTTCATTGGGGGCGTGGGCTTCTTCCTCGGCACCAGGACCGAATCCAATACAGGGCACCCCGTAGCGTCCCATGATAGCTACGCCATTGGTTGAAAAGGTCCATTTGTCTATAATTGGGTTTTCTTTGAATAAACCTTTATAGGCATCAACCAGCGCTTTGGCAGCGATGTGATCTTCTTCAATCAACCAGGTTGGGAAGTAAGCTTCGGTAGGATACGTGAATCCAGTATAGCTTGGTCGTGCATAGTCATACATTTCCACCAGAGCATTGGCTGCTTTGACAGCAGGTAATTCACGAATTTCACTTAAGGCAGAATCAGCAGTTTCACCCACCGTTAAGCGGCGGTCAACTGAAACGGAACAGCCATCTGCCACGGCGCAGCGGGAAGGAGAGCTATAAAAAATCTCCGAAACGGTGAGCGAACCCTTGCCCAGAAAATCATGATCTTTCAGGTTCTTATGCAGCTCTTGTAGCTCAAGGAGAATGGGTGCCATTTTGAAGATGGCATTGTCGCCACGTTCAGGTGCTGAGCCATGACAACTGATACCCGAAGTCGTCACTTTGATTTCCATGCGTCCTCGGTGTCCCCGGTAGATACGACAGGAAGTCGGTTCGGTACTGACTACAAATTCAGGCTGAATCTTCTTTTTGTCCAGGATGTATTGCCAACAGAGGCCATCGCAGTCTTCTTCCTGAACCGTCCCGGTGACCACCAGGGTATAGTCATCTTCCAGTCCCAGATCTTTGATGATCTTGCCCGCGTAAACCATACTGGCCATGCCACCTTCCTGGTCTGATGCACCACGACCCATGATAATCTCATCATCTTCCATACCTTGGAAGGGGTCCACTTTCCAATTGTCAATATTGCCAACGCCAACCGTGTCAATGTGGGCATCCATGGCAATAATGTGTGAGCCATAGCCGATGGTGCCGTAGATATTGCCCATCTCATCGATCTCGACTTTGTCGAAGCCAACTTTTTCCATCTCTTCCTTGATGCGAAGGACAACTTGCTTTTCCTCACAGCTTTCACTGGGAATGGCAATCATATCCCGGAGAAACCTGGAAATATCAGCCTGGTAGTGCGCGGCCTGTTTTAGAATTTGATCAAACTCAATTTTCATATAGATCTTTCATATTTAAAATATCGATAGATTCCTTTTTGCTTTCGCCGAGCTCGCAAAGGGCACAGAGACGGTTTTGATAGAACCAATTATTTTTTCTCTAAAAATGACTCAAAAGCTTGCTTCTCTTCTTGATAATTTAGATTTTGCCTATTCTAACTTCCTAGCTCCAGCATTTTATTCCAAAGTCTGACGGACTGTTTACGGGAGCTTTCATGGATGCGATCCACATCAATATTTACCAAAGCTTTATTTCTCATGCGGAAGACCCCACGGGTCATGACATCCGTAGGCTTTTCAAAACCGTAGAGTAAATGTCCTGCAAAGTTTTGGTCGTGAATTTCTGTGCGGGGATCATAGTCATAAAAAAGCAGGTCTGCCTGGGCTTCCTCTTCGATATGACCGATTAGTCTGCCGAAAGTTTTGACGGCGATATCAGGGTTGTTTTTAAATAATAGCATGAGGTAATCAGTTTGAGTACTGCTTTTGGCGGATCTGATCAGGCTGCCTTCTTTGGCTTCTTGCAGCATATTGTTTTGCATGCCATCTGTGCCCAATCCAGCATGAAGTGAGTCAATAATTTCGCTCTCAAGGATGCCGACTTGATTATTGGCGTTGGATGTTGGATTATGGATCAAAGTACAACCATGTTTCAGGAGCGTATGACGATCCTCACGGGTGATATAGATGCCGTGAATGATCAGGGAATGTTGATTAAGCAGATTGAAATGCTCCAGACGCTGAATAACAGATCCGTATCCACGGGATTTAGCATCCTTTTCATCTGCCAGATCTTCTGCAACGTGGATATGAATTCCAGATTCCGGGAATTTCTGGAGGTGATGACTGATTGTCTGGAGGGACTCATCAGAAAGGGTGAAGGAGGCGTGCAAGCCCAGGAGTGGAGCCACATGGGGATTGGTTTCAAATTTCTCCATGGCCCGGAGGTTTTCTGCCAGTGTATCCTTAAAATTAGCAGTACCGTTTCTATCGGAGCATTCCAAACAAACACTAATATTTATGCCAAATGCATCAGCGGTTTTGGCCAGAAGATCCAACGATCCAGCAATATAATTAGGGCTGGCATGGTGATCGATAACGGTTGTGGTCCCATTCTGAAGGCAATCAAGCAAGCCGGCTTCAAAAGATGCTAAAGTGGATGCTTTGTCCAGGCCAAGATCCAGTTTCCACCAGATTTCCTTGAGGATTTCCACAAAATTATTGGGGGTGTTTTGAGGGGCTGGCATTCCCATGGCGAGAGTGGAATAGAGGTGAGTATGGGCGTTGATCATCCCGGGCAGAGCTGTTTTGCCCTGCATGTCCAGGATCTGACCATCAAACCCAACGTGTGAGTATCCTCTGCCCACGAATTTGATCAATCCATCTTCAGTAACAATGGATGCCCGATCCAGGAATTCGCGTTCCCCAAACGGATCAATGATGTGCAGATTGTGTAATAGTAGGGCAGTCATAATTAGTATTTTTCCCCAGGATTGAATTTAAGAACATTATTAAAATGAATAAGCTCTATGGGAATATTCGGGTATTTGTTTTTAAAAAATTGATACTTGTTTGATTTGAACTGAGACTCTGAATATTTGACCTCATAGGCTCGCTTACCCTCAATAATAAAATCAACTTCGAGCCTCTTCTGGGTACGCCAAAAGCGAATGTCCCAGTCATCAAAGTGATCAGAAAACAGTCTAAAGACATAATTTTCCAGCAATTCACCTCGATCCTCTCTTAGTGGCAGGGGTGAGAAATCATTGATAAAATAATTCCTTAGCCCATGATCCTGGTAATACACCTTCCGCATTTTTCGCAATTCTGTGGTAGTATTTTTAAAGTATGGAGGAATTAGTGAGACATGAAAAGACTTTTGCATGATCAATAGGTATGCGTCAACTGTCATTTGATGCAGTCCTAGATGCTTTCCTATGGTGTTAGGGTTTACAAGTCCCCCAATTTGTCTTGCTGTTATTTGCATGATCTGTCGGTATGCATCGGGGTGTTTTATTGATGCATCTTGAATATCTTTTTTCACGTATGCTGTCGCCAGTTCGCGTAGTTTAGACTGCTTTTCTTTTGCATTGGGAGCTAGAACAACTTGGGGATAGCCCCCCCAGATCAAATGTTCTGCAAATAGAGCGAGCAGATCCGCTTCATGCAATCTTGGAAAGGATCCTGAATGAACCAAATCCTTGAGTGTGTCAAATTGTTTAAAATATAGAAACTCACGAAAACTCATGGTTGGTAAGTGAAATATTTGTTTTCTACCAGCTAGAGAATCTCCAAATTTCTCATCGATGTAAAAATTTGAGGAACCGCTAACGACAAGCTTAAGTCGGCCGACATATTCATCATAGAGCAACTTGAGGAAATTAGATGGATCAGCCAGGTATTGAATTTCATCAATAAATACAGTGACCCTGTTTCCGTTAACTGGTAGTGGAATAAATTGAAATAGGTTTTTTGGATGAATATTAAAGGCTTCTAGAAAAGTCTTATCCTCAAGGTTAAAGAAAGCGGTAGGCTCACCCTGCTTATCCAGACGGCTCTGAATGTCTTTAAGAAGCGTTGTCTTGCCTGTTTGCCGGGCACCAATCAGCAAAGTTATCTCATTCTTCTCCCAGTGGGAGAAGAGCGTTTCGATGATTAATCTTGCCTTCATCAAGTTAGGCATTATAATAATATTCCGAATATCTCATTTTGTAATATAATTATATTCCATAAAATTCATAATCTATTATAATTTTATTCCGTTTTTAAACAATGTGATTATAATATTATTCCAAATATTGAGTCGGCATTTCTGATGAAAACTCATGGCTTGCTATTGTCCAATACAGCTAAAACATCCTCGGGAATTATGGGAATACTATTGATGGGCTGACCTAAAGCATTGCTCATAGCATTGGCGATAGCTGCAGCTGTGGGAATGATGGCGGGTTCACCAATCCCTTTGGCACCCCAGGGGCCTTCCGGTTCAGGATCTTCAATCAGGATGGATTCGATCTCGCCTACATCCAACGCCGTGGGCAGTAAATAAGTGGTCAGGTTGTCTGTGAGAACGTTCCCAAGCTCAATTTTAAAGTTCTCAGTAAGTGCCCACCCGATCCCCTGGGCTGTTCCACCCTCGATCTGTGCTTCCAGACCGGCAGGGTTGACCGCTCGACCCACATCATGAGAAGCCCAGATCTTTTCAACCTTGACCAACCCCGTGAGTGTGTCCACTTGGACTTTTGCGATATGAGTGGCATAGGAATAAGTGAAATATGCTTCACCAATCCCATTGACAGCATCGTATTCCAATTTGGGAACATGCCACCAGCCCAGGACATCCATGGGGCGATTGGAAAGATAGACATAATTGGTTAATTCTTCAAAAGGGAGTGTGTCATCATTTCGAGTGTTGTGAACAATATCATGCTCAATTAAAATTTCATGGAGATCACACTGCATGAGCTCTGCGGCGGCTTCTTTCAGGATCCGTGATACTTTCCTGGCAGCATCCCGGATAGCATTGCCGGTCATGACCACGTTACGGCTGGCTACGGAGGGACCACTATCCGGTACCTGGTCAGTATCAGTCGGCAAAACAGTAATTCGATCAGGACTGACACCCAGAGCCTCGGCTGTCATTTGATTGACCACAGTAAGAGCGCCTTGTCCCATTTCCACCAGTCCAAAAGCGACTGAAATAGAGCCATCACGATGAATTTTGATCTTGGCGCCACTGCCATCCATGAACCAGCCAGCAGCACCGAGACAGTTTCCATAGTGGATCAGAGAAACCCCGTAACCTGTTTTGTAGCGAGAATCGGTTGGCTCTGATCGATCATCCCACTTAGCTGCATTGGCTGCAGTGAGCAGGGTTTCCTCGGCACCCACACTGGCGGTGAGGTGGTGACCAGTCTGCGTTTCTGTCTCAACCTTCAGAACATTTCGCAGCCGAAGCTTTATGGGGTCAATCTTTAATTCAGATGCAATAACATCCATCATCCGTTCATGTCCAAAGGCAGCCTGGGGAGAACCAAAACCTCTAAATGCTCCAGCAGGAGGTAGATTTGTGTAATATGATTTGGACTCTACTGAAATATTGGGAATTACATACGGACCCATAGCCTGCATGGCAGATCGATATGATACGACAGATGACAGGGTCGCATAAGCTCCGGCATTCTCTTCCAGATGAATATCAGCGACCAATAATTTACCCTCACTTGTGACACCAACCTTGTAATGCATCTGGAAGGGATGACGTTTGCTGGTAAGTTGGATATCATCAGTGCGACCATAGATCATTTTAACCGGACGATTCAAAAGCATAGCAGCCAGAGCTGTTCGCGTACAAACCTCAGAAGGAATATCTTCTTTACCACCGAAAGCGCCACCAGTGGGGGCTTGCTCCACTTTAATTTTCGCATAGGGTATTCCCAAAGCCTTGGAAACAGCTTTTTGAACATAAAAAGGGCATTGGATGGACCCAAGAATGTAGAGACCACCATTGCCTGACGGTTGAGCAATACAGCCCTGTGGTTCCAGATAATAATGTTCCTGATAGGGCGTTTCAAAAGTGGCTTGGATGATGTGATCTGCTTCCCTGAAAGCGGTTTCGAGGTCACCTCGTTTTACCTGATGCTGACAAGCCAGATTGGTGTCATGGAGAAAGTTCTCTCTGGCATCTCGACTTTCATTAATTGAAAAAAGAGGTTCCAGCGTTTCGATGTTCACGTCAACCAGCTGTGCCAGGCGTTGGGCGGCTTCAGCTGTTTTTGCCACCAGAATTCCCACACTATCACCAATGTAGCGCACAATTTTGTCAGCCATGAGAGGCTGGTCTTCGAAAATGACTCCGACTTGATTCTGCCCAGGAATATCTTTTGCGGAAAAGAAAGCTACAAAGGCCGGGTCACTTTCAGCAGGACTGGCGTCTATTCCCAACAGATGACCATAGGGGACCGGTGAGTATACCGGAGCAGCGTGGAGCAGGTTATCCATCTGGATGTCGGTGACAAATTTGGTGGCACCGGTGGTTTTCCCTCTGGCGTCGATTCGCTTTTGGCGCTTTCCAATGAGTTGGGTCTGGGGTTTCATACAGCTCTATTGCCCCGTTTTTTGAAGCTGTCTTTTTTTACAACGAATTTGACGAAACTTAAGAAATTCATTTGTTGGTCTTTTTCATTTATCAGTAAGTTCTTTGTGGAGAATTGTCATTGTAAAGATTGTCGTTTCCCCATTAGTTACCACAGCTAACACTTAAATTTATAATTCGTTTTTTTCGTTAAATTCGTTGTAACGAACTTGAATTTCTATGGTTCAGTTTCATGCAAACACATCCATAAACTCAAACTTCTCACCATCAAACAGTCCCTTATCACTGAGCTTGATATCCGGAATCACGAGAAGTGCCATAAAGGAGAGGGTCATGTAGGGTGCGGTAAGTTTTGAGCCCATTTTTTTTGCCAGATCGTCCATTTGGCTATACGCCTTACCCACTTCAAAAGCGTCACCATCGGACATGATCCCAGCGACGGGTAGAGGTAAGATGTGTTGAGCCTCATTCGTCACAGCTGCGATACCTCCCTGGTTTTTAATTACCAGATTAATGACCTGGGCTAAAGATTCATCTGATGTTCCTACGGCCACGATGTTGTGTGAATCGTGAGCTACGGAGGAGGCAATGGCACCCTCCTTCAGACCAAAATTTTTGATGAATGCCACGGCTGGTTTTGATACGGAATAACGATTCAGGACTGCTATTTTGAGGATGTCACTCGCCAGGTTAGTTTGGATAAATCCATCCTGGTTCAGGTTAGGCATCCATTCAAATTTCTTTGTGACCAACTGTCCGTCAATCACTTCGATGACGGGGATCAGGTCTCTGGCGGTTTTCAAGCGAAAGTCTGCAGCTGATTGACTTGCAGCTTTAAAATGATTGATTGGTTTTATTGCCGGGCTTTCTAAGGTTGAGTCTCCATTTTCAGCAACGGCTTCACCATTAATGTACGTGCTTTGGATGTTGAATTTGGTCAAGTCATCGATTACGATCAGGTCCGCAGCATCCCCTGCTTGTAGCAGGCCAATATCCAGTCCGTAGGTTTTAACAGGGGTCACTGAAGCGCTCCACAATACTTTAAGGGGATCGATTCCTGTTGCAATAACACGTTTGACCATCTCGTTGATATGACCTTCAGACAGGTCATCGGGATGTTTGTCATCACTGCAAAGCATGCAGTTTTTATAATGCTCGTTTAAAATGGGGATCAGATCATCCAGATTCCGAGCTGCTGAGCCTTCCCTGATTTGCACCTGCATGCCCAGAGATAATTTTTCAAGAGCTTCTTCTAATGTAAAGCACTCATGATCGGTAGTGATTCCCGCGCCAATATATTTTTCAACAGCTTTTCCACGTAAACCAGGTGCATGGCCATCAATTGTTTTTCCGGCAGTTCTAGCCAGCTCCAATTTCTCCAGGACATCTTCAGCATCATTCAAAACGCCTGGAACATTCATCATCTCTGAAAGACTGACAATTTCAGGAAGGTTTAGCAATTCTTTAATCTCCTGAGCAGACAGGCTGGCACCTGCTGTTTCAAAAGGTGTAGCCGGGACGCAGGAGGGAGCCCCGAAATAAAACTTAAAAGGGGTTTGTGCTGCATTATCCAACATGAATTGAACACCCCTCATGCCGAGGACATTGGCAATCTCATGCGGATCTGAAACAGTACCCACCGTTCCATGAATGACCGCAGCTCTGGAAAATTCAGCAGGAACCAGCATGGAGCTCTCAATGTGGATATGGGCATCAATGAACCCTGGCAGAATGTAGTTTGTTCCGGATACGGCTTCTTCAGTAATGGAAGCTATCTTGCCATTTTGGATCTCGATGGTTCCGGAAAAGATGCGTTGATTCAGAACATCAACAATATTGCCTGAAAGGGTAAAGTTTGTAGGGGTCATTATTGTTTCCTCTATCTGCATGAATCAAGTACCGTTATGTCGGCTTCATTTTAGCCCGGTTTGTAATTTAGTCTGAATTGAATAAATAATAGAAAGAATTCGTTTTTGGGAAATGTTCCACAATGTGGAGAGTATTGAGAGATGATTCAACCAGATAGAACGGTTCATCAGCTTAAAAATATATGCTTGACACATTTTATAAGCTTTATTATTAAGCAGATAAATTTTAGTTTTACTAATAGTCATTTTAGCAAGTAGTAGGGAAGTATAAACCCGGAATACAGAATAAAAAGGTAACTAATGACAGATGAAAAGAAATTTACAATAGAAGAAGCTCACAAAGCGTTTGCGCCAGGCATTTTTAATCGCGTTTGGGATCTATTGGAAAAAGAAGATCGTAGCACTGAAGACAATGAGATCATGATTAATGCCGCCCATGCTTCACTTTACCATTGGCGAAGTGTCGGCGAAATGATCAATCTCCAACGGGGACAGTGGATGATCGCCAAAGTTTATACCACGCTTGGGATGAAGGAATCAGCATTGCATCATGCCCAGATCTGTTTAGATCTGACAAATCAACATAAGGTTAATGATTTTGATCTCAGTTTTGCGTATGAAGGTTTTGCCAGAGCTCAGGCACTACATGGAAACCTGGATGATTGTGCAAAATATGTTGACCTGGCGAGAGAATCCGTTGAACAGATCAAGAAAAAGGGTGATAAGGACTATTTTCTAGAAGTTCTGGGAAAAGAACCCTGGTTTGGGTTTTCCGAAGACTGAGTGCTTCGACAGGCTCAGTAACCCTTTGCTGAAGCCTGGAGTTATTGCTTGAGGTGTAGACCTTTCGGCCGGTCTTCATTCCACTGGAACTTCGCCCCGGCTGGCTGTACTCAATGTTCGGTGTGAATTAATCTCCCAATGAGTACTCATTACATCATTCGCACTCAACCTGGAACTCGATCATTTCAGTGAAGTATGCACATGGAATGGTTGTTGCACCGTTTCTAACGACTTGAATTAAGCCACAATAATATGGTGTAGTAGAGCAGCCAAAAACAGAGGGGGATTCCATGCTATTTAATCCTGCGAAATACAATATCGAACATGCTGATCAACGATTTCAGGAGATTGTCAAAAAGACTATCGATTTTTTTGAAACCAAAGGGTTGGAAAAGGTTAAAGATGATGATAAGCATCGAATCTGGTATGCTGATTTTCTGGCGTTTGTAAAAGAGGAAAAAATCTTTGCAACCCTCCTCAGACCCACCGAATATGGTGATGAGGATAGTCGTTGGGATACCTGGCGGATTGCCCATTATAGTGAAATTTTAGGGTTCTACGGACTGGCCTACTGGTACACCTGGCAAGTGTCAATTCTGGGTCTAGGGCCAATCTGGATGACCAAAAATGAACATTTAAAGCAACTCGCCGGGCAGCAATTGGAAGACGGTGAAGTCTTTGCCTTTGGCTTATCCGAAAAGGAACATGGGGCAGATATTTACTCCACAGAAATGTCTTTAACGCCCCTGGAGGATGGAACCTATTTAGCTAACGGTTCTAAGTACTATATCGGAAATGGCAATGTAGCCAAGATGGTTTCCACTTTTGGGAAAATGACAGATTCCGGAGACTATGTTGCCTTTGTTGCAAATTACCAGCATGCAAACTATGAATGTGTAAAAAACATTGTCTCCAGTCAGAGTTATGTGGCAGAATATGCCTTAAATGACTATCCCATTTCGGAGCAGGATATTCTGGTCAAGGGCCAGGCAGCCTGGGACACCGTTCTGAACACTGTAAATATTGGGAAATACAACCTGGGATGGGCCTCAATCGGCATGTCAACCCATGCCTTTTACGAAGCCATCAATCATGCTTCACAACGCAGCCTGTACAAAATGGTTGTGACAGATTTCCCCCATGTGAAGCAGATGTTTGTTGATGCTTATTCACGGTTAGTTGCGATGAAGCTTTTCGCGCTGAGAGCAGCTGATTATATGCGCGTAGCCTCTCCAGATGATCGTCGGTATTTGTTGTATAATCCGGTCGTTAAGATGAAAGTCACAACCCAGGGAGAGGAGGTTATTAACCTGTTGTGGGATGTGATCGCAGCCAAGGGTTTTGAGAAGGACACCTTTTTTGAGATGGCAGCCCGGGACATCAGGGCACTTCCTAAATTGGAGGGGACGGTTCATGTTAATGTGGCACTTATCCTCAAATTTATGGCAAATTATTTTTTCAAGCCGGCTGAATTTCCAGAGGTGACCACTCAATCTCAGATGGCTCATGATGATTTTCTTTTTGATCAGGGTGCCACCCGGGGTTTGGGAAAGATCAAATTTCATGATTATCGAGTGGCTTACGACAGTGTGGATCTTCCAAATGCAAAGCTGTTTAAAAAACAAATCAGACTACTAAAACTATTCCTGCTTATGGCAAAACCAGGCCAGGATCAACGCAAAGATATTGATTTTCTGCTGGCTCTGGGAGAATTGTTCACGCTGGTCGTATATGGACAACTCGTGATTGAAAATGCCAGGATCTATGATATTGAGGATAATCTGCTGGATCAGATATTTGATTTTATGGTACGAGATTTTTCCAAATATGCACTGCAACTCTATTCAAAGACCAGTTCGACCAGTAGACAAATGAGATTGTGCACCATGATGATCAAGAAACCAGTGGTGGACAGAGTCCGATTTGACCAGATTTGGATCAAGCATGTATACGCGCTCAAAGATCAGTATTCAATGAGTGACTGATCTTGATAAGGAATCCTGCTGATCGAAGGGCTAATCCTTTTGAAAGGCCAGTGGTGTGGTCTTTGTATATGTTTTAAACTGCTTATAGAAGTTCGTCATATTGTTAAAACCGCATTTATAGGCTACTTGTGTTATGGGTTGCTTTTTTTCTAAAAGAAGTTGGCAGACCTGGTCTATTCGTGTTTCATTCAAAAACTGGGTAAATGTTTTTTTGGTTTTCAACTTGAAAAATCGACAAAAAGCAGACTGCTCCATGTTGGCGATCGAGGCTGCATCTTTGCTGCTGATCTTTTGAGCATAACAGGTCATGACAAAATAATGAACGGCGTTGATCCGTTTATCTGTTTGATGCAATTCCCGAACAAGTTCCAATGAGTTCAGTAAAATCAGATCTTCAGCCCGAGATAAAGTGTCCAGCACCTTAAGCAACAGCAAAAATCGCTGGAGTCCATCACATTGCAGCATTCTTTCCAAAATTATTTTTACCGTATCCCGACCTTTATCAGTGACCTTCAATCCTGCTTCTGTATTAGATAGTAAATTGCTTATCAATAGAAATTCAGGTGTATTGATCATCGAGCTAAAAAGATCCCTGGAAAATTGCAGAACGATCGCCTCAACTTTCAGGGTTTTTTGATCCTGACGGTATTTTTCCGGGGTTATCCAGATATGGGCTAGATCAGGTCCTATAAGTACCATGTCGCCACTTTGAAATTTATGAATGGAGTTTCCAATATAGCGGATGCCTGATCCTTTGGTGATATAGACCAATTCATATTCTGAATGACAGTGGAAATCCATGTCAAAAAATGGAACAGCGTATTTTAAGATCTTGAAAGAATTTTGTACTGGGTAAGTGATCTTCTCTTGTCTTGCTCTCATAACACTATAGGCCAATCATCTTATGGGTTTATAAACATCAAAAGAAAATAATGTAATTAATTGATGATACCTCATCAATTGTCAATATAGTGTAGTATTCTGCAAATGGAGGTTACGCAATTCCAGGTTGGCAATCATAACTTGTAGATATCGAAAGGGGAGTAATCACCATGTCATATCAGCGAGCAGCCCGATTCGAAGCAAATTTTGAAAATTTACTTCTGGTATTGAAAGGCAGGGTTCCAACAAGACCAACGTTATTTGAGTTTGGCGTCAATGATCGAGTAATTGGAAATTTAAGTGGTGAACCTACCGAGGATACATCCTCCAGGATCGCGCCTTTCAGCAGACTGATCAAAGCCTTTCTCAATGGTGGATATGACTATGCTACCATATCAGCCTGGCGTACCAAAACACTTGATTTCCCAAAATCAGAAACTGCTGAAAAAGCAAGTCACTCATTAAATTCAGGAAGCATGATCAGTGATAGTGAAAGCTTTGAAAAGTATGCCTGGCCAGACCCGGAACGGGGTGATTATGATCTGTATTATGATCTGAAAGTCGTGCTACCGGAGGGGATGAAGCTAATTGCCAGTGGGAATGGTGGCCTGCTTGAAAATGTGATCGATCTGGTGGGCTTTGAAAATATCAGCATGATGTCCATGTTGAATGAAGCGTTAACCACCAAAATATTTGATGCAGTTGGGGCAAGATTACTGCGCTTTTATGAAATAGTAGCTCCGATCGAAACCATTGGAGCCTGCATCGTGAATGATGACTGGGGTTTTAAGAACCAAACCATGTTTTCACCAGATATGCTAAAACGATGGGTTTTCCCCTGGCATAAAAAAATGGTGGAAGCGATCCATAAGGCGGGGAAACCAGCCATATTGCATTCCTGTGGTCAACTCGAAGCAGTGATGGATGATGTAATCTATGACTTGAAATATGATGCGAAGCATTCATTTGAAGATCAGATCACACCTATTGAGACAGCTTACGATCTATGGCATGATCGAATTGCCCTGCTTGGTGGAATTGACATGGATTTCCTGGCCCGTAGCACTCCGGATAAGATCATTCAACGATCAAAAGAGATGCTTGAGATCGGAATGGAACGAGGTGGTTATGCCCTGGGTTCGGGGAATAGTATTCCGGACTATATCCCGGATGACAATTATCTGGCTATGATATCCACTGTGAATTTGATCTGATCAACAAATTATTTAAGGTTCATCATCATAATGCGTACCTGGATACAATCATTGAGATTTGAGGTCAATAAAATATTCTGGGGTACAAAGGTATAAAGGTATAAGGGTTATAGAGGCTGTGTGAGAATAGGGACAACGCTTACCCCATGCTTTAGCTTGGGGGTATGATAACCTACTGTATCCTTGGGCTTTAGCCCAGTATTGTTGGGCTAAAGCCCTCCTTTTTAAGGTTTTTATAACCCCCAGGCTGAAGCCTGGGGTAAGTATCATTATTAACAGCACCATAGGTAGACAACTAAAGCTAATGTTAGAAAGTAATTATTCCATTGCAATGAAGTTTTCACACAGTCTCTATATCCCTAATATCCTCGTTTCCAGGTACGCATTTGGGGGAAGAGCCTTATTTAATAAAGGGAAGATAAATGGAAGACATACTGCAAAAGCTGGCTCACGTGATAGAACATGGAAAGATTAATAGAGCCACACCCTATCCACCGGAACTACAGGGACAAGATGGTGCCTCAGAGCTGACACTGAGGGCTCTTGAACAGGGACTTGAACCCAAATTGATCCTTAATCAGGGGCTCATGCCGGGAATGGGTCGGGTTGGTGACAAATTCTCCAGAGGTGAAGTTTTCATTGCCAACATGTTGATTTCCGCCAAGGCGATGAATGCGGCCATGGAATATCTCCGCCCCTTGTTCAGCACTGGTGACATTACCCCCCGAGGAACCATTGTACTGGGTACTGTGGAAGGTGATCTCCACGATATTGGTAAAAATCTGGTTAAAATGATCATGAAAGGAGATGGCTGGGATGTGATCGATCTGGGAACTGATGTGAGCAGTGAAAAATTTGTGGAGGCAGTTCTGGAACATACCGAAGCCATTGTCGGAATGAGTGCCTTACTGACAACCACGATGCTGAACATGGAATCGGTTGTGAATGCCCTAAGAGAGAGCACACCCGAAACTAAAATTTTTATCGGCGGCGCCCCGGTTTCCCAGGCCTTTAGTGATGAAATTGGAGCAGATGGATATTTTAGAGATCCGCATAGTTTTGCGCGGTCATTGGCTGTGGATTAGTGAGGAGCAATTAAATGAAAAGCTATAATTCGTTAGCAATTCAAAACCCCGAAGAGCTTATGTTTGGCGTTTCTCCGCATCCGGTTGTCTGTGGGAATGACCTGGTGATCGGGGACGGTCAGGTTTTCCCCGAGATAAACTTTACGCTTCCAACAATGATCATTGATGATTCAAACTGGCAGACAGTTTTGGCTCACTATACTGATATTTGTGACAAGATATTCCTGCGCGCACAGGCGCTAAAGATCCCAGGACTGGTGATGGAATTTGAGCAATTGCCACCCATGACCATGCGACCTGAATTAGGGGCTGAAATCACGGCCTTAATTAAAAATAAGTTAGATATATTCTATCGGGAGACTTCAATTCCCAATGCCCTTAGAGTCACTGTAGTTGATTTACGTGATGCTGACCATCCACCCTTATTGCGCAGTGGCGAAAGTTGGTTAAATACCCGGGAATCGTTTGTTTTGGCTGCTCAAGCAGGAGCCGACATCATATCCATCGAATCGGTAGGCGGTAAAGAAGTTCATGACCAGGCCTTGTTGTTTGCTGATCTTCCAGGGGTCGTAAGCAGTCTGGGTGTTCTGGCGTATCGTGATGTTGCCTGGCTGTGGGATGAAATAACCCAGATTTGTAATACCTATAATGTCGTACCAGGAGGAGATACTGCTTGTGGCTTTTCCAACACGGCCATGCAGTTGGCTGGACAGGGTATGCTGCCTGCCAGTCTGGCTGCTCTGGATAGAGCAGCATCTGCCCCAAGAAGTTTGGCGGCTTTTGAACATGGAGCCATCGGTCCCTCCAAGGATTGTGCCTATGAAGGGCCGATCCTCAAGGCGATTGCCGGAATACCGATCAGCATGGAGGGTCGTTCCTCCTGTTGTGCTCATTTCAGTCCATTAGGCAATATTGCTGGAGCCATGGCTGATCTATGGAGCAACGAATCAGTTCAGAACATCAAACTCTTAAGCGGAACAGCTCCCGAAGCCTTTTTAGAGTTACTGGCCTATGATTGCCGTCTCTATAATACGGCTTTGGCCAATGATCCCCTGATGTATCGGAATTTGCTGGTTGAGAGTGATCTGAGAACCAGTCCTGAAGCCTATATTCTGGAGCCCAAAACAGTGATTGAAATTGCCAATGAAATTGTCAAACATGCTGGTGGTTTTGAGCAGACTAAAGCGGCAGTTCACCGTGCCTTCAAGACAATATCCAGCGCTGTTGAATCAAAGAAGCTTGTGCTGAGTAAACAGGAAATGGGGTGGCTGTCAACAGTACCCTATTCATTGAGTTTGATCCCAGACAATGAAGAAACAGCACTTGAGTATCTTGAAGAAAATTATGGCTCATTCTTTAACCCTAAGGCGTATGGGATTTAAGATGAATAGTTCACGAAGCCAGTTTCCGCAGTCATTTGAGATACCGGCAAACGAGCTAAATATTTGCAAGGATCAGGTCCTGCGAGCCATGGGATATGATCCCACAACGGGCATAAATATACCGGGATTGCTAAGGGAGACGCTGGATCGACTGACAGGTGAGATCAGAGACCATATTTCCATCAAAGCTGGTTTCAGGATATTTGCTACAGAAGAAGTCCGAATTGACAAAACCTTGATACATTTGCAGGACAAACGCTTTCAAAGTGGGCGAATTATAAATTCTCAACTGAAGAAAGCGGAAACCATTGCCCTGTTTGTCTGCTCTCTGGGTGAAGAATTTGATCATTGGGTAAGGCTATTGAAAAAAGCTGACGATATGTTGATCACATACTCAGCAGATGTGCTGGGTTCAGAACTGGTGGAGCTGGCAGTTGATTGGCTGGAAACCAGGATTGCCCTTGAAGCTGGTCAAAATGGGTATTCGCATAGTAATCGCTACAGCCCTGGGTATTGTGGTTGGCCACTCATGGATCAACACACACTATTTTCATTTTTACCTGAAAACTATTGTGGAATAAAACTCAGCAAGTCGGCGCTTATGGCTCCGATCAAGTCTGTCAGTGGTCTTTATGGTTTGGGGAGATCGATGAGGAAAAGAGCGTATCAATGTTCTATTTGCGCTGCCACAGATTGTTATAAACGAATCCACCAAACAGCGTAGATCCCGAGGCTGAGTACTTCGACAGACTCAGTAACCATCTGCTGAAGTCTGGATTTGTTGCGAAGGGGTGGATGTTTCGGCTACACTCAATCTCCGGAATCTTAAAACCGCTTGATGTAGGGGTGGCAATAGGGCACACCACCTGTCTTCTGGTAATAGTCCTGATGATATTCTTCACCACTATAGAAAGTGCTGGCTGAGGATAACGCCGTCACGACGTTTAAGCCCTTGTCTTTCAATAGCCCGATCAATTTTTCGGCAGTTTTTTTCTGGTTATCAGAGAAATAGAATATTTCCGATCGGTATTGGGTTCCCAAATCGGGACCTTGTCCATTTTCCTGGGTGGGGTCATGGGTTTCAAAAAAGATCTTAGTCAGAGTCTCATAACTAACCTGGGTGGGGTCAAATACGACCTGAACCGCTTCAGCATGTCCCGTTTGACCAGTACAGACCTGCTTATAAGTCGGGTTATCAATATGCCCTCCGGTATAACCAACATCAGTTGAGATCACACCATCAATTTTTTTTAACTGATACTCGACGCCCCAGAAACAACCCGAGGCAAAAATCGCCTTCTCCACATGAACCACTACTGCTTCAAAATTCAGGGAAATGGAATTAACACAATGGCGAGTATTCTTTGGAGTGAAATTTTCACCCAGAAAGACATGCCCCAAATGACCACCACAATTGGCACAGAGAATCTCTGTCCGCCGACCATCAGCATCAGTGACCCGTTTAACAGCGCCGGGAATTTCAACATCAAAACTGGGCCAGCCACATTGGGCATCAAATTTATCTTCAGAGTGGTAAAGCGGGGCATCACATTGTTTACAGGTGTAAGTGCCTCTAGCATCAAACGTCTCGTATTTACCGCTAAAGGGTTGCTCGGTCCCCTTATTGAGAATCACACGTTGTTCTTCTGAAGTGAGTTTATTATAGGTCATAGGTTCCTGTGCCTGGTTAAAGTTAAACAAGATCAAACCCAAGGTAAGAATATGAAGTGGCTTTGAAATTTGTTTTGGTGGCCATTGCAGGTTCATACTCTACTCCTCATCGATTACCTTGCCGTCAATATACTGGTTAAATAACGATACATGACAATAATTGTTCCATATTGCCGAGGAGAAATAAAAACGGCCCCCAGTTGGGAGCCGTTTTTAAATAGAATAATGCAGAAAAAACTATTTAGCAGTTCCTGTTGCAGCTTCCAACTCCTGGAAAGCCTGTGATGCTTTGAACTCAGCATAAAGTGCTTCTTCGTTCTTGATCACACTCACCACTTGAGTTGCTATGGCATCCTTCTTTAATCCGAGCTGTACATAAACAACCCATCCGCCGCCAGCTTTCTGGTAAGGATAGCGTTTTAGGACAGTCACACCGTTCAATGTATTGTCTGTGACTGTTTTGGAGGTAGACTGATAGAATTCTATGATCTGAGTGTTCTCATCCATGCCAGCTTCCTGAGTAAAACTTTTTACCTGACTCTGAACGTTGGCAGAAATACGTTCTGACAATTCGACCTTGCCAGCCTGTTTGGCTTTATCAGTTGCAATAGCCATTTTTCTGGATTCGCCCATGCCAACTGCATAGATGTATGTATCATCTTCTTCAGTTATGTTGATATACCAGTTCGGTAGATCGCTGGGGCCTGATGGGTTAGCAGCAGCTCGCTCCTCAGGCATATCGTAAACGACAGTTTCGGTTGCAGGCGGTGGTGTAGAACCACAATTTACCATCACAAGCGTAGTTAATAAAATCAACAAACTGATTTTCAGTATCCTCATAAATCCTCCTATTTGTTCAAATTCATTTGGCAAAGCGAGCCGAATATACATTTTTTATTAGCTAATATCAGGAAAAACTTGGCAATACCAGGAAACCTGGATTACCTTCTCCTCATCGAATAAACCCCAAGTAAAACAAACGGGATCATTATGTACAAATGTAGCCTTGCGCTACTGGCTATCTGCTTGCAAGCTAGTAGTTTACGCATCTCTGAGGTCATGTCAAACCCCCAGGGATCAGAGTATGAAAATGAATTTATTGAAGTGTATAATCCGTCAGACCATGTGATGCATATCAACGGATGGATCTTAAGTGATGGAAATGGTGTAGATACCATCATACACTGGTCAGGTCCGGAAACCATCAGGAGTAATGGATATGCCCTGATCCTGGATCCGAGCTATGATCTTAGCTCAGGTCTCTATAGTGTCATGATTCCAGACAGTATTCCAGTCTATACCATTTCAACTGATGCCAGCTTTGGTAGTGGGGGACTGGCTAATTCAGGTGAATCAGTTCATGTTTATAATCCGGATACAACCGTGATCAGCCAAATGACCTGGACAACTGCTTCAGATAATGGATACTCCTGGGAAAGAGTTTCAATTGAAGCTCCCGATTCTCTAACCGCCTGGGAGCAATCTCACGTTGAAAATGGCACGCCGGGGTTCCATAATTCCGTAACTCCGCCTCTGTGGAATCTGAGTCTTAATGAAGTTCTGGTGACCCATGCTGTAGTTAGTGAACCCATAGAGATTCGATTAGTCATTAAGAATACTGGCGAATATTCCATTTCTGCGTTTTCAGTTTTTGTGGTGCATGATGAGAATCAAAATGATGAATATGATCTGAATGAATGGTCTTTGTTTCAAGAATATTTTGACCCTCTTGAATCGCTGGATATCATTGAAATCCCTCTGCAGCTTTTTGAACTAGAATCCGGTATCCAGAAATTGGCAGTCCACATTTTTGCAACGGGAGATGAGACAACAGATGATAACACGCTGCATTTTGAAATTGCCGGAGCATACCCGGCAGCTGCTGTAAGTATCACCGAGATCATGTCCAGTCCAACCACGGCGCAAGGTGGTGAATGGGTCGAGCTGAAAAACATTTCCACAACACCGGTTTCATTGCAGGGTTGGACCCTTTCTGATGCCAATCAAACTCGGCATCTTGTAACAGAAGAACTCTATTTTCTGCAGCCGGAAAGTCTGGTGACCCTCTGCAAACATACAGATATCATGGAGTTTTTCTCACTTACTCCAGACCAGATATTGGTGCTTAACTCCTGGCCAACCTTGAATTCCGCAGCAGACTCTGTCAGGTTATTTGATGCATCAGGATATCCAGTAGCCAGAGCCTATTATCGGGGCAGTTGGGGTTACCCAGGGATTTCTCTGGAACGGCGACACCCCATGGTGTTTCCACTATCAGAATGGAACTGGCAACCCAGCAACAATCCGGATGGAGGGACCCCTTCTCGCCTAAATACCCAACAGCTTGAGCCGGTAGCGATCCAGATCGAAGCGGTTGATGTGGTACAATCCAATCCCATCGGACCAGCAGCGCTTACCCTGATAGTGCACTTCAAAAATATGGGATTAGATACATTGCATTCACTGCAGCTCGCTTCAACAGGCTCATGGGGCTGGCAGGGAGCATTGCCCAGTTTTCAACTGGACTCACTCAATGTTATGACGGACGTTTTACCCGCAGGCATTTCTCATGTCCCGATTCGTATTTATCATGACGCTTTTCAATTAGCTGATACCTCTATCCAGGTGGTGCTGGGTTTTCCGCCCAACCAGATAGCTTTAAACGAGATTCATTATTTGCCGGTGGAAGACCAGGTGGAATTCATTGAGTTTGTAAATATCGGAATGGATACACTCAATATAAATGGCTGGAGCTATGGCGATCGCAGTGGAACCCGGGGAACGGTTTTATCCCCAATGCTGATTCCACCTGACAGCCTGTTTTTACTCTGTGGGGATATGGCGACCCTGAGTGATTGGACCCCTTTTGGTGCCCGAATATTTGAGTTGGCTCCCTGGCCCTCATTGAACAATTCATCAGATTCCATCCTGGTCTTTGACCTGCAGGGAAACCGCCAGCTTACACATGGCTATCTGGCTGATCAGGGAGGAGATCCGGGTAGGAGTCTGGAACGTTTGGCCCTCTGGAAAGCGGCGGAATCAAATGCCAGCTGGGCCACTTGTCAGGATCCGCGGGGAATAACACCGGGATACCGGAATTCAGTACAGGTCCCTCTTGCAAATCTGGTTCTGGGAAAAATTCAGATCCTTGATTCGCTCCAAAGCGTCAATGAAGCATTTTCAGTTCAACTGCAAATAATAAATGCCGGGTTCGATCCGGCCGACATTGCCAGTGTCAACCTTAGGCTTTTCCAAGACACTGAAGAATTGGCAGAATATCATGAAGTGTTACCTATTTTGGCCGGTGGTGATACACTCTTTTGGCAAATAGAACTGGAGCTTGATCAATGTGGTTGGATAGAGATGGTTGCCGAAGTCCAATCCTACAATGATAATCTGCCAGCGGACAATATCCTTACCCTGAAGTCATATATCTCATGTTTAGCTACTCCGCTGATCATTAATGAACTTATGCCCGTTCCATTGTTTGAACAGCCAGAATGGATCGAACTCTATAACCGGAGTAACCGAAATGTAGATTTGCAAGACTGGTTGATTTCCGATAATAGTTTAGCCGGGAAAGTGATCACTGACAGTAGTCTGGTGCTTGCCCCGGGGGCGTATTTGCTTTTGACAGGTTCTGTTGAATTAGCTTCGAATATGGAGGAGGACCAGGTCCAGTTTGTTTCTGGTTTTCCCACTTTGAACAATTCTGAGGATGGTTTGGTTCTGTATGATCCTCAAGGAATTCATATGGATGCAATGTCCTATAACACTTATACCGCTATGGCAGAGGGGCGTTCTCTGGAACGGATTCGGAGTGCCGCACGAGGTGATGATCCTCGAAACTGGGGCATCTGTATTGATGAAGCGGCTTCAACAGCTGGCCGTGAAAACAGTCTGAACCTGGAGATCCTGCCGCCCCAACTTACCATCAAACTTAATCCCAATCCCTTTACTCCCAATGGAGATGGACAGGCGGATGAATTAGTGATCCAATATGAATTACCCATGGAGCAGGGCTTGATGTCAGTCATGATCTTTGATATGGCAGGTCGGAAGATCGCTGAACCGGTTCAAGCAAGAGCGGTGAGTCATCGGGGGCAATTATGTTGGGATGGTGAAGCAGGTTATGGAGGCAAAGCAGTAACGGGGCTCTATATCATGAAGATGTTGGTCGATGATCTTGCCGGAAATGTATATGAGATCCTGGAAAAGGTTTATTTAGTCCGTTGAGTTGTCAGGGGATATTCTATCCAAAGAGAGCCCCGGAATTCCGAGGCTCTCTTAATACAATCTGAATATGATATAGCTAATTATCTTCTTTGAGGGATTTCACCAATCCGGTGATGACAGCTTTGGCATCACCAAAAACCATCATGGTTTTATCGTCAAAGAAAAGAGGATTGGCTTCACCGGCAAATCCGGCACCCATGGATCGTTTCACAAACATAACCGTTTGAGCATAGTCTACATTCAAGATAGGCATGCCGTACAACGGACTATCCTTCTTGGTTCGGGCAGATGGATTCACCACATCGTTGGCGCCAATGATCAAGGCTACATCCGTATTTTGGAAATCATCATTGATATCATCCATCTCATGGAGGACGTCATAGGGTACATTGGCTTCTGCCAGGAGCACGTTCATGTGACCGGGCATCCGACCGGCAACCGGGTGAATAGCATACTTGACACTGATCCCGCGAGCAGTAAGTATTTCACCCAATTCATGGAGAATATGCTGAGCCTGGGCGACCGCCAGTCCATATCCGGGAACGATGATCACAGATTGAACCGTATCCATGATCATAGCGGCATCTTCTGCCGTATAACGGGTAACGGTTTTCTGCTCGCCACCACCAGGTGCGCCACTTTCACCCGAGCTGTCATCTGTTCCAACTGCACCAAAGAGCACGTTAAACAAGCTGCGGTTCATGGCATCGCACATCAACTGGGTCAGGATCAGTCCTGACGCACCCACCAGGGCACCCGCAATAATCAGTACATTGTTGGATAAGACAAAACCAGTAGCCGATGCAGCCAAACCTGAATATGAATTCAGCAGGGCGATCACTACAGGCATATCAGCACCACCGATGGGGATTACAAAGGTGATCCCGAAAATTGCAGCAGCAGCAATGATCAGCAGTGGCCACATCTGAACATTCGGTTCCATGACATTCATGACGCCAAAGATCACAACGCCGACAATCAGGAGGGCATTA
>JAYEKW010000253.1 GCA_034716895.1 Candidatus Neomarinimicrobiota bacterium | reverse complement strand
CCCAAAACTAAGGCAAAGTCGGTGACTCTGACAGAAAAAGGGGAGGAATTATCCGAAGAACTTTTCAAGAAGCATTTTGGTTTAACTTCCAAGAGTCAAGAGTAGATCTGACCCCTTTATGACCCCTTTACATCCATGAGGAGGATGGGGGAATCCTCAAACCCAAAATAATCTGTTCCATGGGACTGGTAGAGAAAAAATAAATAGGAGAATAGGCGGGGTGTATGTTAAAATATTTGCCAAAATGACTTAGGCGCTTTTGTCATCTATCATGGGAAACCAATTTTTTTGAATGAAGAAATGATATGCAGATTATTAGCTATACAAAACTATTAGAACAAGTGGAAAACCTCAATCAGTCAGAACAACTTCTTCTCCTCGAACAGATTGCTGTCTTGATTCGTCGCAAAACGACCGTGAAAACCCGCCGCAGCATTTTGGAACTACAAGGTATGGGGAAAGAAATATGGAAGGATATTGACGCTCAGGATTACATAGATAAGGAGAGAGAATCGTGGAATGGGTAGACAGTTTGCAAGGCGAGTTGGTCGGCCTGGATACTGCCCCGCTCATCTATTTTATCGAGGAGCATCCAACCTATTAGGAATCAGTGCGTTATTTCTTTCAAGCCGTGGACAGGGGTTACTTCAAGGTTATTACTTCGACAGTGACGTTATTGGAAGTTCTGGTTCAGCCATTGAGACAAAATAATACTGACTTGGCTAACGAGTATCGCGATATCTTGCTTAACTCGGTTAACTTAAGGACAGTAGGCATTTCAGAATCAGTTGCTGAACAGGCTGCAAGGCTCCGGGCTGAACACAATATTCGCACGCCAGACGCCATACAGTTGGCATCTGTAATTCAGGAAGGTGCATCTTTTTTTGTGACAAACGATTCCAGACTCACAGAACTACCATCATTGAACTTGTTGATTTTGGATGACCTGCAATAAACCCTGGTTATATTAAACTCTGCACTGTCCTGATATCTATGAAAACACACAAATCACTTTGTAGAAAATGGGAAACAATTGGTTTGGTGTGGAAGCTCAAACAAGGGGAATTGATGTAGACAGAATCTTGAGGGAAATTCTTTATCCCGGACAAGATCCCGCGTCCCAATCGAAGAAATAGTATAATTCGGTAACCAAAAATATGAATTAACCGGAGCCCCGATATTTCAAGCCCCCATTTTTTATGTTTGAATAATACCTCATTCGTAAGCCAGAGGGAGAAAGCCATGATTCAGGGCAAACAAAAACCCCGTTTCTCATATCGAGACCGGGGTTTTTTCATTTTCATGGAATTATCTGAAGATCGTGTGAAGGTGGGTTAGAGCTGACATCAAAGAGCATCGGGAATTTCTCAACCTGGTCAACAACGTCCCTCACGTATTACAGGTTGTGATCTCAAAAGGAAAGGGAGGGCCGAATGGCGATTGATAAGGGTTTGGCGCCCGTAGAGTTGATCCAGAGTATAATTATGGTGATACGGGGAGAAA
>JAYEKW010000252.1:11271-24008 GCA_034716895.1 Candidatus Neomarinimicrobiota bacterium | reverse complement strand
CTCAAGATGGGCAATATTGATTTTGCCGGGTCTGTAAGTAAGGCTTGTCTGGAGTATGTACCGGAAATTGAAATTGGTCAATACACCATCGTCCATGCCGGCTTTGCCTTATCAGTCCTAAATGAGGAAGAAGCCAAGCGCTCCTTCGATGCTTGGGATGAAGTGATTGATGCCGCTCAGAAAGATGGAATTGAAGTCGAAAAGATCGAGAGACCAAGTTAAGAAAAGATTATTGCTTTGGTTCAAGCAGTGAATAATTGTATTAATCAGTAAAATTTCATTTGTATCTCAGACCGAAATGCGCTTGGAGCATGCATGCGTATTATGCATATTATAATGCATGTTATATGTGCACGGAAAGGAATGCATTGTGAGAACAACGATTAACATTGAAGAAGATCTTGTTGCGGAAGCTTCTCGTTTAACTGGGGTAAAAGAAAAAACATCCCTGGTTAGAATGGGTCTAAAAGCGCTCATTGCATACGAAAGTGGCCGAAGGCTTGCAAAATTGGGGGGAAGTGAACCTCAACTTGATGATATCTCGCGCCGAAGATTCGAAACCCATTAAATGATACTTATTGATACTTCGATCTGGATCGACCATTTACGTCAGGGGTCAAAGCATTCAGAAAAGCTGCTATCTGAGTTTAGTATATTTTCCCACCCCTTCATAATTGGTGAACTTGCCTGTGGTAACCTCAGGAATAGACAGCAAATTATCCACCTTCTGCAAGAACTTCCCCAGGCTCTTGTTGCATCTGATGATGAAGTGCTAAAGTTTATTGATGTGAATCACCTTACGGGAAAGGGATTAGGATATGTCGACATGCATTTACTTGCTTCAACCAAACTATCAGGTCTACGCATCTGGACAAGAGATCGTCGGATGAAAGAGGCCGCTATTACTCTCGATGTAAATTGGAATCAGCAATGAAATATCTAGATGAATTCCGCGACCCGGTTGTGGCTAAAAAGATTCTGGATGAAATTCATGCCGTCACGACCCAACCCTGGGTAATCATGGAGATCTGTGGTGGTCAGACTCATTCCATTATTCGTAATGGCATCGACCAGGTACTCCCCAAAGAAATTGAATTGGTTCACGGACCAGGTTGTCCAGTTTGTGTTACCCCGCTGGAGATCATCGACCAGGCCATCGAGATCGCCAGTCGCCCTCATGTGATCTTCACCAGTTTTGGTGATATGCTGCGGGTTCCGGGCAGTCATAAAGATCTATTTATGGTTCGCTCCGAAGGCGGTGATGTGCGAACTGTCTTTTCACCACTGGAAAGCTTGAAAATTGCCCGTGAGAACCCGGATAAAGAAGTTGTTTTCTTCGCAGTTGGCTTCGAGACTACGGCCCCGGGAAATGCCATGGCAGTTGCTCAGGCAGCCAAAGAAGGTTTGACAAATTTCAGTGAATTAGTGAGCCATGTGTTGGTTCCTCCCGCCATGGAAGCGCTGCTTTCATCTCCAGCCAATCGGGTTCAAGGCTATCTGGCTGCCGGTCATGTATGTACAGTCATGGGCTGGGATGAATACATCCCCATTGCAAAAAAATATAAGGTACCCATCGTTATTACCGGCTTTGAGCCCATTGATGTCCTGGATGGTATCCTGCACACAGTGAAACAATTAGAAGCTGGTACTCATGTAGTGGAAAACTGCTATTCCCGGATCGTGGAAGCGGGCGGTAATCAACCTGCCCAAAATATTATTAGAGATGTTTTTGAGATCACCAACCGGAAATGGCGGGGAATTGGTGAGATTCCAGTGAGTGGATTCAAGATCACTGAAAAGTATGCTGCCCATGATGCTGAGCTAAAATTCGAAGTGACTGATATTCATACTGAAGAGCCTAAAATTTGTATTAGTGGTCTCATTCTCCAAGGTTTGAAAAAGCCCCATGATTGTCCCGCTTTCGGAAAAGAATGCACGCCTCAAACCCCCCTGGGAGCCACCATGGTCTCTAGTGAGGGGGCGTGTGCGGCCTACTATCTGTATCAAAGAATTGTGGATTGATCGTTGATTCTATTTAGTGCCTGTCCATAAATTAGGTGCGAAGCAGATACTACTGCAGATTTCCACAATAAATTTGACGAATACTACGAAAAAGCATGTATATCTTCGTGTATTTCGTTTGCTTCGTTGAAGAAAAAGAGTTTTGAGATGGACACTAATTACTCAAACGTGAGTATTGAACTCCTGTGTATTGACATTATATTATGACTTCAATATGCATTCATATAATGACTCCATGGAGCTTGACATGAAAACAATCACTATCCGCGGCATAGACAACGAGCTTGATAGCCTGTTAAAAATTTCTGCAAAAGAGAAGTCTATGAGCGTCAACCAATTTCTACTGGGCACCCTGAGAAAAATGATGGGCCTGGAAAAAGACAATATCCATACTAAGGTCTATCATGATCTTGATTTTCTTTTTGGAAACTGGACTGAAAAAGAGTTCTCCGAATTTCAACATACACAGCAGGACTTTAGCCGGATTGACGAGGAAATGTGGAAATAAAAACAATCGTTTTAGATACTAACATTTATAGCCTATCTCAAAGAGCTGATAGTTTTTCAATCAGCATTCTTGAGCATTCAAATAGAATTATTATTTGTCCAATTGTTCTCGGTGAACTTTTAGCCGGATTTAAGTATGGGTCAAAGGAGCAAGAGAATCTAAATACACTCAATAAGTTTTTAGATTCACCTCGTGTTGAGATCGTTGATGTTACCGAGGCTACAGCCAACCATTACAGTCAGATTTACAGTGACTTGCGTGAAGCAGGGACTCCTATTCCAGCCAATGATATGTGGATCGCCGCCATTGCAAAAGAAAATGGTGTTCCACTGGCAACAGCAGATAATCATTTTACAAAAGTACCTGGCTTATTATTAATCCAACCAAACTAGGATAACAAATGGATTTCCCTGAAAACCTCTCCTGCCCTGTCCCAATCCTCACCCATGATACCGTTCAGATGGCTCATGGTGCTGGTGGTAAACTCTCCAGCGAGATGATTGAAAAGATCTTTTTACCCAGATTCACAAACACCACTCTGGAAAAAATGGAAGACCAGGCCATCCTGGACAATCCAGGAGGACGCATTGCTTTCAGCACGGACACCTTTGTGGTGGATCCCATTTTCTTTCCCGGGGGTGATATCGGTGATCTGGCTGTAAATGGCACGGTCAATGATGTCGCCATGAGTGGCGCCCAGCCTAAATTTTTGAGTGTTGGATTTATTTTGGAGGAAGGCCTGTCGTTCGAGATCCTTCACCGCATTGTTTTATCCATGGAAAAAGCAGCTGGACTGGCAGGCGTTCAAATCGTTGCCGGCGACACGAAAGTGGTGAATCGAGGGAGTTGCGATAAACTTTTTATCAATACCACAGGAATTGGTTTTGTTTCAGATGACGTGCATATCTCAGCTTCAAAACTCAGGCCTGGCGACAAGATTTTGCTTTCGGGAACCCTGGCAGACCATGGCATGGCTGTCATGACCAGTCGTGAGGGGCTTTCTTTCCAATCTACTGTCAAAAGTGATACTGCAGGTCTGAATCACCTGGTAAATGATATGCTGGCAGTAAGCAAAGATATCCATGCCATGCGTGACCCCACTCGCGGTGGATTAGCTACCAGCCTGAATGAATTTGCCGTTTCATCTCAGGTGGGAATTCAGTTGTACAATGATTCAATTCCAGTGAAAGACAATGTCCGGGGAGCCTGTGAGATCCTGGGGATCGATCCTCTTTATGTTGCGAATGAAGGCAAATTGATCGCTGTTGTACCTCCGGAAATCGCGGATAAGATGTTATCGGCCATGCAGGCGAATCCCTTGGGACGGGATGCGGTCATTATTGGTGAAGTGATCGATAAACATCCCGGTATAGTCGCTTTGCGCACCGGCCTGGGAGCTAATCGGATCGTGGATATGCCCGTTGGTGAACAGCTTCCTCGTATCTGTTGATCCAGGCTGAGTAATTTTTCATCCGTAGATTTGCGCAGATGTTTTCATAATCAGGTTAACAGGGAGGGGTAATAATGCAGGTTGATGATCTGGTCTTTGGGAGGATTACAATTGATGGGCACCTCTACACTCAGGATGTAGTGATCTTGAATAATCGAATAATCCAAATCCGGGATAAACACTCATCCAGGGCACTCAAATCACGTTATAAACACACACCTCTCACCACAGCTGAAAATATTCCCTGGAATTGTCATACGCTGGTGATCGGTACCGGCATGAGTGGTCACCTGCCAATTACAGAAGAGATCCGAGCCCGAGCTCAGGAAATGCATATCTCGCTAATTGTTAAAAAAACACCTGCAGCGATCTCTCACATAAACGATAAAGATACCAACCTGGTTTTACATATCACCTGTTAACAAAGATCTACTGTGTAATAATCAATTCACCATCAACATGCGATGTAAATAGGTATACTCTATGGCCGCCATGGTAGCATGCTGCTTCAGATTGGCTCCAGCTGCGTGACCGCCTTCAGTATTTTCATAATACATCACGGGGTTCCCCTGTTCCATAAGTCGGGCAACCATTTTCCGGGCATGGGCAGGATGTACCCGATCATCTTTGGTGGAGGTGATAAATAATGCTCTGGGATATTTGGTGTTATTCCTGATATTTTGATAAGGCGAATACTTGAGTAAATAGGCTCTCATCTGTGGATCATCTGGATCACCATATTCTCCCATCCAGCTGGCTCCGGCCAATAATTTATGATAGCGCAACATATCCAGGAGTGGAACCTGACATACCATGGCATTAAAAAGATCAGGACGCATGGTAAAGACTGCACCAACCAATAGACCCCCGTTGCTACTTAGGCACAATCCACACATTTATCGGTTTCAGGGAGCATCATCAGACGCCCTAGAGGAATCGGTTGCTTGCAGACCCGGCAAATACCATAGTCTTCTTTATCGAGGAAAGATCGTGATGACTCTAATTTCATTAATCTGGCTTTGGTCTTTGCCAACAAGTGTTCATTGACACTTTTATTATTGATCATCTCCATCCGGGAGATACGACCAATAGCACAATCTGGGGCGATCGGTTGCGTGAGTTCTTCCAGCTCAACGATTTGTTCCCGGGCGTTTTCGATCTCAGCAGTAATCCGATCTTTGATCTGTTGTTTTTCTGCAAGTTCCATAATCGATCCAATAAATTAATTTAAACTCTTGATTTATCTTCAGGTTAGCTACTGAGGACTGAAATCTAAGCTATTGTTCGTCACCTGAATACATAAAAAGAGGCGACGATCAAAAATCGCCGCCTCTTGGTTAAAGTACCCGGAGGAGGAAACGGAAAGCCCTGGGTACGAATTAGTTTCTGAGAGGCTTCCCTCGCTTCAACATGTATTCAATGCGCGCCCGGGTCTTTGGTTCCCCAGCCAGTGAAACAAAAGCCTCTCTTTCAATATCCAGCAGATATTGTTCATCCAGAGGCTTCATGATGCCACCCTTATCGCCACCTGTGAGCACAAAAGCCAACTTTTCAGCAATAAATGCATCATGCTCTGAGATCTTTCCGGTTTTCAGGAAGCCCTTCACTGTGCCTTTGATGGCCAGGCGGCCACCGGCACCAGGCAAGAATATATCTTTGCGCATTTCTGGTGCAGCATAACCGTCACTCATTGCCAGAACTTCTTCTTTGGCTTTAGCAATGCGATGATCTCCATTAATAATGATCTTATCCTGTTTAGTCAGATAGCCAATTGCCACAGCTTCTTTTGCAGACATGGAGACTTTGGCAAATCCAATCGCTTCAAAACACTTTTGAGCAACTGGAAAAGCGCCAGCCCGACCTTTGGCCAATCGATCACTGGTTTTCATGATCATCCTCAGATTACCGCCACCACCAGGAATCAGGCCTACACCAACTTCTACTAAACCAGTGTAGAATTCTGCAGCAGCCACGATTCTATCACAAGCACCGATAGTCTCATAACCACCACCCAGTGCCAGAGAATGCGGGGCTGCAACTACAGGAAATGGAGCAAAACGGAGTTTTTGCAGTGCATCCTGCATGCCCTTGCTCATGGCTTCCAGACTGCCCCAGTCTTTTTCATCAATAGCACGCAACATCATGGCCAGGTTGGCTCCTGCAGAGAAATGAGCTGCCTCAGAAGCAATCACCAAACCCTTGTAGCCATTTTCCTGCACCCAATCAGCAGCCAGGTCGAACATACTGATCATGGATCCATCAATGGGATTGAAGGTAGGTTGCAGTACTGAGTGCATGGTAACAGCAGCTACACCATCACCTAGATCGATGAGCGAAGCAGACCAATCTTTCTTGATCAAGCCACCCGTTTTCTTAATAACCTCAAAATCGACAGCGAGGAGATGAACCGGCACGGCCTGCATAGATTCACTCGATGGATCGTAATAGGTTTTAACCTTGCCATCAAATCCATAAAAGGAATCAATGCCTTTATCCAGCATGGTTGTTACCCAGGCAGGAATCTTACGACCATCCTGCTTCATGCGCTCTACAGTTTCAGCTACTCCAAGGGCATCCCATATCTCAAAGGGTCCCATTTCCCAACCGAAACCCCATTTCATGGCATTGTCGATGTTGACAATATCATCTGAGATCTCAGGCAATCGATTAGCTGAATAGATCAGGATACCAGCATGGAGTTCCCACAGGAATTTCCCAGCTACATCATCGATTTCTACAATGCTTCTGAGTTTTCCAGGTAAGTAGGTCTCATTCTTTGAAACCCTGATAGCATCGTACTTCTTCTTTACTGAAGGTTCATACTCCAGTGTTTCTAGATTGAGCGACAGGATGGTCTTCCTGTCAACTTTTTTATAAAAACCCTGCTTGGTCTTGGCCCCCAGCCAACCATTGTCCAGCATGGTCTTCAGATAATCAGGAATGAGAAAAATATCTCTTTCTTCATCTGCTTCACCCTTGTCATAGGCATTCTCAGCAACATGCACCAATGTGTCAAGCCCAACTACATCTGCAGTCCGGAAAGTTGCCGACTTCATGTGACCAATGGCGGTTCCGGTGAGACCATCAACATCAGCGATGCTCAACCGTTTTTCACGCGCTAATTTCAGTGTAAGCATCATGCCATAGACACCGATCCGATTGGCAATAAAATTGGCCGTATCTTTGGCCCAGACAACACCCTTACCCAGCACATCTTCCAGAAAAACAGCCATATCCTGCATGGCATCCGGATCAGTTTCCGGTCCACCAACCAGCTCCACTAATTTCATATAGCGGGGCGGATTGAAGAAGTGGGTGATAAAAAACCGCTTTTTCACATCTCCGGGCATGCTGGCAACCATTTCTGAGAGCGCCAGTCCCGAGGTGTTACTCGTGAGTAAAGCGGTAGCATTCATTTTGGGAATTATCTTTTCAAATAAACCCTGTTTCCAATCAAGTCGTTCGGCAATTACTTCCACCACCCAATCAACTTCGCTGATTTTATCCAGGTGATCATCATAATTACAGGGCGTGATCATTCCCAGGGTCTTAGGGTTATAAACAGGACTAGGTTTAAGTTTCTTCATCCCCTCCAAGCCCTTTACCGCCAGTTCCTGATTCATATCAAACAGAAAACTGGGGATTCCAGCATTCGAGAGATGGGTGGCGATCTGGGCGCCCATAACTCCGGCTCCCAGAACAGCTACCTTTTCAATTTTAAAAGCCATGATCAGCTCCTTTCGATGATGGTGGCAGTACCCTGACCTGATCCAACGCACATGGTAGCCAGGCCATAGCGGGCATCATTCTGTTCCATTACATTTAAGAGGGTTGTTATTATTCGGGCACCTGAGCATCCCAGTGGATGACCCAGTGCAATGGCACCACCATTAAGGTTTATCTTTTCCGTGGGGAAATTACCCTTACGAATGACATACAGGGACTGGGCACCAAAGGCTTCGTTTAGTTCGATGATATCCATTTGATCCAAGGTCATCCCAGCATTCTTCAAAACTTTTTCTGTAGCTGGCAAAGGACCTGAGCCCATAACAGTGGGGTCTACTCCTGCAACTGCACGAGCAATGATCTTAGCTCTCACTTTCAAACCCAGTTCTTCAGCTTTGGTATTGCTCATTACTAAAACTGCTGAAGCACCAACGCTAATGGGACTTGAAGTGGCTGCCGTTACGGATCCGCTTGCATCAAAAGCCGGAGAAAGTGATTTGATCTTGGCCACATCCGGTTCTCTGGGACCTTCATCTTTCTCTACACGTACGCCTTCGATCTCAATAGGAATAATTTCATTATCAAATCGCCCGGCAGCTTGGGCAGCCAAAGCTTTTTTGTGGGAGGCAATGGCAAATGCTTCTTGATCATCACGACTGATATCCAACTCTTTAGCCAGATTCTCTGCAGTATCACCCATACCTATGTAATATTCCATCTCATAAAGTACTGGATTGAAATCTGGATTGTAGCCACCCATTGGGACACCAAACATATCTTCTACACCAGCAGCGATCCCAATCTCCTTGTCACCAGCCATAATTGAAGTACTCAACTGGTGTAGTGCATCCATTGATGATCCGCAAAATCGGTTAACCGTGCTACCAGTTGTAGTTACGGGGAGACCGGCAAGCAGAGCTACACCACGCCCCATAAGCATGCCCTGATTTGCTTCAGGAAACGCACATCCCAAGACCAGGTCTTCTACCATTTCAGGCTTAACTGCTGGATTTCTCGCCATTAAACCCTTGACAACCTGGGCTGTAATATCATCTGGACGCATGCCGATCATCTGGCCATTCTTTAAACCAATGGGACTCCGAACAGCATCTACGATCACACTATATTTTTCACTCATTTTAAAATCTCCTAAATCTTGATACTCGTTTACTAACTCTAATCATTCAGCGGATATTTACCGCGCTTTAGTAAGAGTTTAAACACATTCTCTTGTTCTTTGATCACATCTGCATGATATGCTAGATCTGCCAAGGTTTTATCCAGTTTGCTTAATTTGGCAATACGATCAGTCTCGTCCAGGATATGCCTTAAAATATTTTTAGCATTAGAGACGATAATTTCCAGATTACGCAAAACCGACACTTTCACCACTGAGTAAACTACATCGCGGCGAGGATAGGACTTATCCAGTTGTAAATAGCGCCGTAATACACTAAAGATAACCTGCTGAGCAATCACCATATTGGCAAAGGCTTCGATCTCAAACTGGGTATTCTTGAAATCCTGACCATGTTTGAGGATTAACTCGTCTAGGGTTTTCAAAACAATTCCGCGTCCTAATTCAACCGCTTTGATTTCCTGCTCCAAGGGGTGGTCCACCGGGATTTCCACAACAGGCATCCAATCATCACCAAGTGCAATTACCTGTTCACGAATAGGTAGCTCTTCCAGAATTGCTTTTTTTAATACAATACCTGAGATAATCAATTTATTTATCTCATTAGTACCTTCAAAAATACGATTTACTCGTTCATCACGCAAAGCACGGGCCATGGGATATTCTTCAGAAACACCATAACCGCCAAATATCTGTAAGCCATCATCTGCATTAATCCAAAGCACTTCAGATGAGAAAATTTTATTGGTGCTATTCTCAATTGCGTGGTCTTCAATTACAGCATATAAGTGATTATAATATTCAGGATCATCCTCCGAAAACTGTTCAACTCCGGCATCAATAGAACCAGTGGATTGATAAGTAATTGAATCTGCTTCATAACAGCGAATAACCATATCAGCAAATTTTCGTTGCATCATACCAAAAGCTGTTAGGGGCCGAGCAAACTGATGACGCTCTTTAGCATAGTCCAAAGCAAATTTGATGTTTTGCTTTGCACCACCCATGGTAACGGCGCCCAGCTTCAGTCGTCCGATATAAAGACAGTTAAAAGCAACCGCAGCGCCTTTACCAACACCTCCAATAACATTTTCAACTGCTACCTTACAATCTTTTAGTATAAAATTAGTGGTTGATGAGCCTTTGATACCCAATTTGTGCTCTTCGACACCGCGATCCCAGCCAGTAGTTTCCTGATCCATGACAAATGCCGTCATTTTTTTACCATCCACTTTAGCAAAAACAATACTGATATCGGCCCAGCTCCCATTGGTAATGAACTGCTTTACACCATTCAGAATATAATGAGTGCCCTCATCATTAAGCTTTGCTGTAGCAGTACCATTTAAGGCATCTGAACCTGCACCGGGCTCGGTAAGAGCATATGAACTCATCCATTCCCCGGTCATCATTTTGGGGATATACTTTTCTCTTTGCTCATCAGTACCATACCAGAGTATGGGCAAAAGACCAATTCCGGTATGATCAGTGACAGTCACCATAAATGATGAGCTTTCACTTTCCCCCATGGCTTCCAGTGCTAATGCAGCAGCGGTTTTATCCAGGCCCATACCACCGTATTTCTCAGGAACATCCATGCCCAGGATTCCCATTTCTCCCATTTGAGTCATAAGATCACGGGTTAACTTTTCATCGAGTTTTTCAATATCATCTACCCTGGGTGCGATAACTTCCGAAGAAAAACTCCGGATTACTTCAAAGAACTCTTTTTGATCATCAGACCATTTTTCTCTGGTGAAAATCTCATCTACACCAAAGGGTGTGGTTAGGAATGCGCCACCCTTTTTCATTTTTCTCTCCTTATTATAAATTTGTTTCTGTTTACCATGAAAACTGCCAAATTTGAAAAGACAATGCTAAAAAAAATGTTTGATGTCCCAGCTTTTTTTTACAAAACACTCTACGTTCTCCGCGCACTTTGCGGTTATTTCTTTTTCTGAACAACAATGCTGCTCAGAATACATTCCATGTTTAGGTCTACATAATCTTCCAGCGAAAAGTCTTCAGGCTGAAAGAGCACAAACCAGATCATTCCATGTAGTGATGTCATGATGGACAAGGCAACCAGCCGCGAATTGACTTTATTAAATTCACCATATTCGATCCCACGCTCGATCAAACTTTCAAATACTGCGATTACCCGGGAATACAGTTGACTAGCTAATTCCTTGATCTGTTTGTCGCGATTGGCAAAGGCCCATATTTCGGGTTCTACAAGAAACCAGTTTGGGTTCCGCTGGAAGATCTTGGCTGTAAATCGGGCAATCTTTTTGATGATCACTCCTGATGGTTTCGCTTTCAATCCGCCACTTCTTTCGATAGCATCAAACTGATCCATCCAATGTTCTATGAGCGCAATGAACAAGTCACGTTTGCTTTGAAAATGATAGTAGATCGCTCCTTTACTCAGGCCGATCTCTTGAACAATATCATCCATTCTGGCATCAGAGTAACCCTTCTTTACAAATATGGTAAGAGCTGCTTCAAGTATTTCCTTCCTACGTTCTGAACTAGGTCTTCTCTCTGTCATTGTGAACCTTCTGCTCTTGATATATCAACATACCGACTGGTCGGTATGTAATATAGAAACCGAAGCTGCATCTGCAAGCGGAGGTTTGTGACAACGGTAGAATTAACTCTAAATATCAGAAAAAAGTGCTGATCAGTCTTTGTAGAGATTACCTAGGCAAGCGATTCCCGTAAAAGAATGATACTGTATTTGATTTGGCAGTATCGGCCAGCACCCTTAAACTACTGCCCAGCAATAGATTTTTGGTCATTATTGTCATGCATTTCATAATTGCTTAAATATCTTATTGTGCTTTAGCAGATATGATCGCAACATAACTAAAAGGGAAACATTTATGAAAAAGATTTTTATTCTCGGGCTGGCTACAATGATGATGCTCTTCATGGTACAGTGTGGTGGTAAGGGAGAGACCCCAAAGCAAGAAGTCAAAGAAGACCTTAGCTATCAACAGGGTATCCTGGAAAAAGCCAAACCCATGTTTGCTGTCGTGCCGGATAAAATGCCCGGATCCGAAAACGATACTCCAGCACTTATAACATTGGGCGAAAAACTGTACTTTGAGACAGCCCTTTCAAATACAGATGAGATGTCCTGTAACACCTGTCACGATATTAGCACCGCCGGTGTTGATAATATGCCAACCTCGGACGGCACCAATGGTATTCCAGGACCTCGAAACTCTCCGACAGTCTTCAATGCCGGGTTTCATTTCACCCAATTTTGGGATGGCCGCGCAGCTGACCTGAATGAACAGGCCGGTGGCCCCATTCTCAATCCAGCCGAAATGGCTATTCCAGATTCAGCAACAGCTGTCACAAATATTAAGGCTCTTAAAGAATATGATGCACTGTTTACAGCTGCCTTTGGAGCAGGATCAATCAATTTTGAGAATATCACTGAAGCCATCGCTGCCTTTGAACGTACGCTGGTAACCCACGATCGCTTTGATGATTTCCTGAGAGGTGATCTCAAAGCCATGAGCAAAACCGAAGTTGAAGGCCTTGAGCTCTTTATGGGTAAAGCCTGTATCACTTGTCACATGGGTTCCATGCTGGGCGGAAATATGTACCAGAAAAATGGTTTGATTAAACCCTATAAGAATCTTGCTGATGAAGGACGCTTTGAAGTCACTGGTCAGGAGCAAGACAAGTTTATGTTTAAAGTACCCTCAATGAGAAACGTTGCCCTGACGGGTCCTTATTTTCATGATGGCGGTGTCGCCAGTTTAGAAGAGACCATCATTATGATGGGCGACATGCAACTCATGATGCAGATCTCAGAACCGGAAGCTGCCAAGATCGCCGCTTTTCTAAAATCAATGAACGGCAAGCAGTTTAACTAG
>JAYEKW010000252.1:0-11171 GCA_034716895.1 Candidatus Neomarinimicrobiota bacterium | reverse complement strand
GAATTGTTTGATCTGCAGTTTGCAAGATTTGCTTTGTATCCAAATCTTGAAGAAATGTTACGATGTGAAAATTTTCGGTTACTGCATACTCCGGCGGTAGTTTCAAACTATGCGAAATAGTTATCTCATCGTTGATCTCAGCAACCTCCGTTGAGATCATATCACGCATGACCTGCATGTGATTTGATTCACCATTGGTTCCAGCATAGTATATGCTATCCTCAGTTAAAACAGACCAGCAGATCAGGTTATTGACCGTTGCACCAAAATTCTGGATCCTGATATCTAAAAACAGGCTGTCAATTGACGTCATCAGATCAGGTTCCCAGATATGGATATCTGAGCCTGTACTTATAAAGTTGTTGAGGGTGGCAGACCAGCCGCTCACACTCACATCTCCCCCCTGTGATACACCATCCATTACCAGGGTAGGTGCAATCATATATGGTGGTGAATAGGTGTAGTATCGAGTATCGACTGGACCCGGGTTGTAGGTGTACATGGGATCCACACCTGGCCAGGAGAGGTGATATCTGATCATGGTCAGATTCTCAGGAAAGAGTTCAAACACTTCATCTAAATTGTCATTTGCATCTGGACATCCGGCACAACCGGCATTTGTGAATAACTCCCCCAAAACTTTTTTTCGAATGCTGGTCTGAGTCTCAAACAGCAAAGGTGTTATCTGTAAACCCAGACTATCAAAAGTGACCACCTCCAACCGTTGATTACCAGGTGCTTTACTCAACAGGCAGATACTTGTACCGCTAATATTCACTTCCATTTCAGCACCAATCTGATCATCTGGTAACTGTACCGATATGGAATCAATTTGTTCGATCTGATCTGCGGACAAGTGGTCTGCCATAAAGATCACCTGCTGTTGACCCAGGATCAGCTCGAGAGGAATGCCATCTGAAACCGTTACATCCAGGTAAATGATCGCCCTTGCTGCATTAACTGAATCTTCTACCATTGGGATCAGATACCGGATCGTGAGTTGAGTTTCCCCTAACCCAATTCCAGTTAGCATGACCTTTTCAGGGTCCAACAGTGTTACTGAGATCACATCTGGAATAGTGATGGCTTCCATACTAAGATCATAACCAGCTATTGGGAAATCTACCGTATCTCCCAAAGCAATATTCAATGAGACATAGTGGCTTTCCCGGTCGATCTCAACTTGATCTGGGGTCCACTCACATGACCAGAGCAGGAAAGATGAAATGAGTAACATCTTTGCTATCCAGCCAGTGGATAATAACGCTGTAAATTTTCTCCTGCCAAAGCTGAGTGGTAAGACAGAATTCCTTCGACTTGAGTCTTCACTATCCGGCATCGCCCCTACAAGCTGCATAGAGAGACGGGCAGCGTTTTCTCCAATAGAGAATACAAATGACAGAGCATTACTGTACAATCCAAAATTAAATCTCATAGCCGCCATTCCATAGTCATACGAAAACCCTCAAACGGATTAAGAATCCGGCAAACGCCACCTGTACAACGGACACCACCCTTTTCTTTGCCATAAGAAGCACGAATCCAGAGACCATCGATGGGTTTTAATGACAACTCCCCACTGATCCAATGCTGAGTTTCAGGAACCCCACTAATAAGATTTGGGTCATCACTGCTATCCCAAATCACAGAAGCCGAATACTTGTGTTTTAGATCGATACTGCCAATAATATGGGTGCTCAGGAACTCATGACCCTCAATTGATCCTCCACTATAATCTTCCCCAGTGACAACAGAATGTTGAAGTTCGATCACGCTGGAAAGCACCAGGTTATTATCAGGGTGCCACGACAGGTATGCCGGAACAACTGTGTAATGGTTAAGAATCTCAGCTGCAGAAGCCCCACTCAGGATCGAACGTGTATAGGCAATGAACAGCCGTTGAGAAAGCGCTTCTCCAGAGTATTCGATTTCAAAAAAATATTCCTGCCAGGGATTTTGGGTTATGTCCTGTTTCGGAATAATTCCTGGTGACTGATCCAAGTCACGGTTATCCCGAGCCTGTGAGGTTTGAGCAGCATTCAGGATCAATGACCATTCATCATTTATGAGCCGCTGCAATTCAAGATTCCACCCTAATTCATCACCATAATCAACCGGGTGGGTGACATTCCCCAAAAGACTGATATCGTGTTGACGAATACCAGTGGGACCCAACTGCCAGGGCAGGGGTTTACTTGCCAGCAGCAATGGATCTCGTTTATCAGCGGCAGATTCCGGACCATTCAGATACCGCTTGTATTCAAACATGGCAGTAAACCATTGTGGAAACCAGTTGAGCTGAAGGTTCAAAGCTTGTCCTGAGGTCGTGTAGTCCTGAGAACTATTCTGAAGCACCACACCATTTTCAGTTTGAAAAATATTCTGAGAGACCAATGGGTAATCAAAAGCCTTCCAGGTGCGATTGTACTCGAGGTAAATATCCCAGGAATCAGCATAAAGAGACTGTCCCCAGCCACTCTGAATCACGTGTTGGGTCTGTTTTACCGTATTAACACTGATGCCACCAATCTCAGCATCAATCTCACGCCAAAGATAGTCTGATCGAATGCGACTCCCGATCAGGTAAGGAACTCCGGTCCAGAATCCGGATTGACCATTGATTGTTCCAGCTGCCCCAACCAGTTCATAAGCTGCTCTACCATCTGGTTCACGAAGATCTGAACTGGGAGAATAAAAATGATAGGCTTCATTTACACCGGCAAGCACATCAAGCTCATGATCACCCCATAAACCTGTGGTTAAACGAAGACCTTTGATCTGATTGTCAAAATCCATGGCTTGATCTTCGTAGAGGTTCAGTGCCAATCCACGACCAAAAACAGCTGATATGTCTCCGAACTCCAGTAACCAGTTATCACTGTTGTATCTCAAGAGAAAACGGTCGAGCCCCTGAAATTGAAAACCATACTCAGGTGGATCACTGTATTCAAATCTGGTATCAATATACCAGGATCCGAATTCCATCGATCCACTTAGGAAAGTCTCGGTGTAATCGTAGTCCAGACCAATCTGCTCACCCCGGCCCAGGTCGGTGAGGATCCCAATATTCCAGGAGACACCCCCAGCCCAGAGACCGAGCGGGATGCTAATTACCAGGATTATTCGCAGAAAGGTCAACAAAGATGCAGATCAGTCCTTTTGCTGAAGCTTCAATGCTTTTTGAATCTCAGCTTCCATTTCGGCTTCATCACCAGGGATATAGCCTGTATGCTGCCAGACGATCTGCCCGCTGGGAGTCACCAGAATTGAAAAAGGCATTGCTGAAGTATTGAAATTCTTATAAAGTTTTTGTTCAGTGTCCAACAAGATTGTGTATTTCAGCTTTTGTGATCTCACCATTGATTTGACTCGCCCCACTGTGCGTGAATCATCAATAGAAATGCCGACCACCTGAACATTCTGATCTGCGTAGGTCTCACTGATCCGATTGAGATGCTTCATCTCTTTTCTACAGGGTACACAATAGGTTGCCCAAAAATTGATCAGAGTCAGCTTTCCGTCCAGAACCTTATCCATATTCTGAGTTTTATTTTTAAGATCTTTCAGCTTGACCTGGGGTAGACTTTTTTCCTGCCCAAAACCAAGCGTAACAATTAATAATAGTGGTAATATCCGCATCATTTGATCACCACAAGCTGGCGGGAAACCTTTTGTCCTTCACTCGTGGCACTGATGATGTAGCTACCGGATGGCAGAGTACCTAAACCCCACTGCAAATGATTATTCCCGGCCTGCAGTGAGTAGTCGCGAGCAGCAACCGCTCTCCCATCCAGGGCGTAGAGAATGATGGAGTAAGCACCTGATCGCTCAACATTAAAATTAAAATTGATCCAGGCATTGGTGGGATTAGGGTAAATATTGGACAAGTTAAAGGTCCGGGGGGCGACTGGGTTATCATCGATCGATACGGTAACATACTCCAGCGTGATGTGAACAGAATCAACTTCCATGGTAGCCGAATCAGCGACAAAGATGGTCCAGGAACCGACACCCACTTCCCCATTTGGAAAAGTATCCAGGCTGAAAGCGGCTGTATCACCTACGGACACAACCGAGGTGTCAACATTCAAGAAAGGCGGCAAGCAGTGTCCATTAAAGCAGAAAGAGCTGCTCCATGTTGCTGGTTTTTGATGCTCTACTCTAGTGACTGTGAGAAGTAGATCAGTATCTGAAAGATTAAAGACTTCACCGTGTTGAACAATAAAATCCTCGCTACCCACATAGGCTGTATCGTGCTGAATAAATTCAAAATTGTTAGTTTGAGCCATCAGACAAGAGGGCACGATTAATAAGATAAGTAAAAGTATTTTAATTGGCATTTTCAATATTGCTTTCTTCACTTCTGGTTTTCTTTTCTTTTTCCGGCCAGACAAAAATCAACCCGATCATTGCTCCATATGCAGTACTGATATACGGATTCGAGGTAATCGCACAGGTACCGGATGCGCAACCAATATAGTAGTAATAAGCAAACCCAAGGAGTGATCCAATCCCTAGACCTGATAACATTTTTATATACTTTTTATTCATAAGCTCTTTCTTTGTAGCCACGAAGTCACTGAGACAAAAGAATACGCGAAGATATCACTCGTCACCTGTCACCTGTCACTCGTCACTTACCCTCTTTGACGAAACCGCTAGAAGTATCTGAGAATTCATAAAATGTGCCCTAAAACCATTAAATACAACCACATATTGCGAATAAGCCTAAATCCATATATATCAACACTCCGCGTCATTTCGATGAACTCAATACAACGCTTTGCGCGCAAGATCGTCCTCTTTGTAACTATCGATTTATTCCCAACATACCATTTTCCAGATAAACCGCGTTAAACCCGGCTAATTGTAGTATGCGCGCACCCTGTCGAGACCGATTTCCAGTAGGACAGAGCAGCATGATCTGCTGGTTCTTGTATTCGGTCAATTCGAGACACCTTTCCTCTAACATCAGAAGCGGGATATGGATGGTTCTCTCCCAGGGTGCCGGTGCAGCTATAATCTCTTGTTCTGTTCGTACATCGACTAAAATAAATGCGCTTGAATCATTAAGCTGCCGGTTGAATGACTCAATCTTCAGGAAGGGAATCTCATAGCTGTCTCCATAGATGCCCTCAACACCCATATAGATGGTACCGCCAATCCCCAGCAGGATAAGCGAATAAGCTGCCAGGCGGTGGATCATGCTGTATTGTGGTTCTCGATAATTGCCGTGATCTCAGCGGTTTTACCCAACATGGCACTGGCTGAACAATACGTATTTTTAGAAAGACTAACGGCCTTCTCTATTTTCTTTTGATTGAGATTTTTTCCATAAAAGTGAAAAATCATTTCTATTTTTGTATAAACCTTAGGATGTTCATCAGCCCGTTCTGTTGTAATATCAATTTCAATATTTTCCACAGGGACTTTCATTTTTTTCAGGATGACTTCCACATCAACAGCTGTACAGCCGCCTAGACCAAAAAGGAGCATTTCCATAGGTCGGCTAGCGCCATCTACACCCCCTGCTTTTTCGTTTCCATCCATCATTACCCAGTGACCGGATGGACCTCTGGCAGCAAATGAAGCGCCCTTGAGTTGTTGTATTTTTATTTCAGACACAATATATACCTTTAGTTGTTAATTTCTGTTAGTACCAACAATATAGAAATTGGTGGCGTAAAACATAGTTCCTGTCATCAAGAATGCTATTCCTTTACTCAGGACAGAGTTGCTGGATCAATTTTAATTTGTGTAGGGGCGGGCTCGGGCTTGTCAGTTGCCTCATCCAGAATCAGATTCATACGATCTACAATCTCATCAATATTGGTGATCCCTTTTTCAGCAGCCTGGGCTTCGAGAGTACCCCACACTGCTTCACCACAGGCTAGACAAACAATGCCTTCCACTTTCAGAGGGCCAATAAGCTTGGGATATTCCTGAACCAGATCTTCAATGAGCATTTCTTTATTTATCATTTACAGTCCTTTGAAATTTGAAACTTGTTACTCGTCACCCGTTACTTGTTACTTATTAGCCACATTAGCAGCCACATGAATAGGATCATAAACCGGAGAGATCGGCGGTGCATAGGTCAGATCCAACATGCCGATATCTTCCACAGTCATTTTAGCTGTGATGGCTGTTGCTAGAACATCAACTCTTTTGGCTACATCAGCTTTCCCGATTATTTGAGCACCCAAAAGGCGTTTGGATGACTTTTCGACCACCAGTTTGATAGTTACGGGAGTTGATCCGGGGTAATAGTGAGCTCGACTTTCACTGGTGATCATTGTTGTGCTGATCTCACCATACTTGGTTATCATCTCAGCCTGTTTTTGGGCAAGACCGGTTTGGGCCATGGTATAATCAAAAACCTTGACCACGGCTGTACCCAATATTCCCGGGAAACTAATTGGTTTACCCGCCATATTTTCGCCAGCCACCCGTCCGCCTTTATTGGCAGATGTGGCCAGGGGAATCCAAACATCTTCTTCTAGAATCTGATGTTTATGTTCAACACAATCACCAGCTGCATAGATGTTAGGGATACTGGTTTGCATATTACTGTTAATGGTAATGGCACCACTTTTTCCCAGAACGATCCCGGCCTCTTCAGCCATTTCAGAATTAGGCTTAACCCCGGTTGACAAAATCACAATATCGGTTTTAACATCACCACTTAATGTTTTGACAAGTAGTTGGTCTGCGGCTTTTTCTATGCTGACAGCTTTATTGTCACGCTGAAGGTCCACTCCTTTTTCAATGATATGGTCAGCTATCTTTTCCAGAATATCCTCATCAAAAGTACGAGCAAGACGACCAATCAGCATACTCACTTTGATATTGCGATGACGGAAAGCTTCAGCCATTTCCAGACCGATATATCCTCCTCCAATAATGGTGGCATGCTTAATTTCATTATCTGCAAGATAGTTTTTAATTATATATCCCTCAGCCAGATTTCTCAGGGTAAAAACACCTTCAAGTTCAACACCGGGAATATTAGGAGATACTGCTCGTGCGCCTGTAGCAATTAGCAGGGCATCATAAGACTCTTCAAATTTTTCACCAGTTTTGAGATCGACCACGCTTATCCGGTTATTTTCAGGATCAATTTTCTTGACTTCATGCCAGATCCGAACATCAATTCCTCGCTTTTCCCTGGCGATTTGGGGAGTGAGAACCTGCAGTTTATCACCATCATCAATGACACCACTAATCCAGTAGGGCATTCCACAAGCGGCATAACTAATAAATTCACCTTTTTCAAAAACCACTAATTCAGCATCTGGACGCATACGTTTAATCTTACTGGCAGCACTCATGCCGGCCGCATCGCCCCCGATGATCACAAATTTTTTATGCACAATATTTCCTTTCAGAAAATTGATTCAAGATAGCTTTTGTTTGAGTAAAAGGAGTCGGAAAAGTGACAAACTTTGTTATCGGCCTGGGGGCACCACGAATGGTCTTCTCTTGATGCTTAAACCTGTTTTCAAGCGCGCAGCGATCAAACAGGTTTAGACTCCCCCATAACGTCCCCTGAAACCAGTTTGGCTGCGCTGAAAACTGGTTTAATTGAAATCAGACGCTATTATTCTTGCAATTGGACGCCATATTTCTTGCAATTAGACGATAAGAATTATAGATTGGCACTATGCTGACACAAAGAATTATTCCGCGGTACATTCTGATCTCATTGGAAGAAGCACTTGCAGACACACCGGTTGTTATCATTCACGGTCCCAGACAATGCGGTAAATCAACCTTAGCCCAAATAGTGGCTGCAAAGCACGGACATCAATACTTGAGTTTTGATGATGATAACCTACTTCGTGCCGCAAGAGAAGATCCTGTTGGGTTCTGCACAGAATTACCGATATGGGTTGTACTCGATGAAATTCAGCGTGTACCTGAGTTATTCACATCCATCAAAACCCTTGTTGACCAGAATCGTCAACCCGGTCGGTTTATACTGACGGGATCCGCAAATATCATGCTCATTCCCAAGCTGGCAGATTCATTGGCAGGAAGAATGGAAGTGATTCGTCTAGCTCCATTGACCCAAGTAGAAATCGAACAATCCGGACTTAAAACCAGCTTCATTGAGCAACTCTTCAGCGGCAGTTTCTCCATGCGCCCGAGTAAACGACTTGGGGATGATTTAATTGACCGTCTCCTGGCTGGTGGATTTCCTCCCGTTTTGACGAGATCGTCCTTCAAACGACAGCGGACGTGGCAATTACAATATATTGATGCATTAACCCTGAGAGATATTAAAGAGCTTTCGAACATACACTCTCTGGAAGCAATCCCCGAATTACTTCAGGCTGTTGCAGGTCAAACAGCCTGCCTAGTGAACGTGAGCAAGTTAGCCGGCTTTTTCGAACGCAGTCGCCCAACTATTAAAGCATACCTGACCTTGCTTGAGCAAATCTTTCTGATTGAAATGCTACCGGCCTGGCATAATAACCGGCTTAAGAGACTGGTCAAAACACCCAAGATTCACATTACTGATACCGGTTTAGCCGGAGCATTACTGGGTGTTGATAAAATGAAGCTTAAAAAGGATCGAACACTATATGGTCAAATCCTGGAAAGCTTCGTGAACCAGGAATTGCGGAGGCAGTCATACTGGGCAGATTCAACTTTTCGCTTTTTCCATTATCGAGACAAGGATAAAGTAGAAGTTGATTTTGTAATTGAGAAAAATGGGAAAGCACTCTGTGGGGTTGAGGTTAAGGCTTCTTCCAGTGTAAACCGAACAGATTTTAAGGGTTTAAGACGCCTACGAACCAGTCATGATGATTTTATTTGTGGTGTTGTTCTTTATGATGGGGATAAAGTACTGCCCTTTGGGGACCAGTTTTATGCAGTTCCTTTTAATGAGTTGTGGTAATTGAAAGCCCCCACCATTCCTGACAGGGGCTCAATCCAAATTATAACTTATTACTTATTACTTATTACTTGATATACGCCATCTTAATCACATCACTGAACCCACCAGCCTGGATCCGGGCAAAATACAGACCTGTACTCACTGGATTTCCAGCATCCGTGGTTCCATTCCACTGGACATCATACCAGCCAGAGGCTTGTTTGGCCTGAACCAGATCTGCGACTTCTCTACCCATGACATCGTAGATAATAATTGATACGTCAGAAAGGTCACCAAGCTGATATCTAATGGTAGTGCTTGGATTAAAAGGGTTGGGGTAATTCTGGGAAAGTTGAAAATCAACTGCTTGATTGGATTTATCAATGCCGGTCCAATCCGGATCCACCATATATATTGAGAATTCCGGTTGACGAAGGTAATCTTCATAATCCAGATGATTGGACTGAAGGATTTCCAGTCGTACAAACCGAGCCGCTTTTGGACTTGAATAAGTGCAAAGATTATCCTTCACTTCATAAACATCATTGAGCACGTGGAAATCTTCCTCCCAAATAGCTGAAGTATCCTGGCGTGTGTAAACCTTGAATTCTCTGGTATTGAGATAGTTTTCATCACCGGCATACGCCGTATGAAAAAGCTGAAAATGGGTCAAATCCATAACTGTTCCCAAATCCAACTCAACCCAGGGAATATTACTTGTCAGATCTGCCCATTTGCCGCTTCCCTGTGAACGATCTCCATCAACCAGTTTCGTGACAGGATGATCGGGTAGAGTTTCATCACTGTAAGCAGTAATCAACGCCTCAGGTGCAATATTGATATAGTGATGTGCTTCAGATCTCACACAAAGCGCATTGGCCTGGGGTCTTTCTGAACCATCTGAGGGAGAGTTGCGGGTGGAACCATCGAAGTAAAAAGTTGCTGAGCCACCGCTGTCAAATTGCACTGCATCAACTGCACCAAATTCAATCTGCAGCGCAGCCAACTCAGAAAGGGTCATCCCAATACTGTGAGTTTGTCGTCCATCTACAACCACCATGATCAGTGTGTCGCCATTGACAGTGATCCCGGCTGAAGATCGGGGTTGTCGTGTATGATAGTAGGCATTTTTGTAGGACATGGTAAAATCTTCGCCACCGGGAAAGGGAACCATGGGATCCGCATAATACTGCCCGTTTTCTACAAACCGGGGACCACCACTGACCGCCTGATGTAAATTGTGCCAATCCGGAAGGGTAGTTAAATCCAAGGTAAGCTGTTCCCCAACCTCAATATTTGCCAACAACCAGTCCGCGGCTGATTCCCGTCCGGTCAAAACATAATATGCCTCAGGTATTAGCACCCCACTCTGATTGTGACGGACATTCTGAACCAGACTATCTGGACCCACAATAACTTCAACTACATTTGCGGATAAATTTCTACCCGGCGTTGTCGTGCCCCATAAATCAGTAAAAAGACATAGCCAGTTCTCGTTGACATCCAGATTCATCATCACAACATCATGCGTATTATTTGATTCATCAGAAACTGTGGCATACCAATTCCAACGATTTGTCCACATGCCGATATCGGCAGAGTTATTTTCTGTGAAACCCAGAGCTGTACGATACTTGGGAGCAATCACAATTTCATTATTCAAAACCGTTATCCCCTGAGGGATGCCATTATACAGGCTTGAAAAATCGCCGTTAATAGCGGCAGTCATTCCATGCCGTTCTGCCATGGTTGATATTATTTCTCTGCCATAGGCGTGATCCTGAGCCAGTGTCACCTTTGTGCTGACTCCGGGATTTTTCAAATCAACGATCAAAACATGGATATCCCAGGGGTGGGTTGTCGTTCGATGCAGGTAGCCCAGACCTGGAATAGAATGATCCCAGATGTCTTCAGCGATGACATAAACTGACAACAGTAACATTCCAGCAATCCAGATCCACTTTCGCATGCCTATCACCCCTTATCTTCGTTTGCAAGGATAATACAACCCATATTTTGGTTTCAAATAGACATCTTGATACAAAAGGGGTTCATTTACAAATTTTCATCAGCTTTAATTGACACTATCATTCTTGTACTTGGGCAGCAGTAATTATTCCTTCAACATTTTTATTTATTCATTAAATAGCCCCCACCATTCCTGACGGGGGCTTTTGCTAATGGGGCTATTGCTAGTACGGACGTTGCATGCAACGTTCCGGGGTGAGGGTTTTATCTGAGATATACCATCTTTACTACATCATTGAATCCACCTGCTTCAATTCGG
>JAYEKW010000251.1 GCA_034716895.1 Candidatus Neomarinimicrobiota bacterium | reverse complement strand
TGATTGGCTGGAAACAAGATCAAACCGGTATAAAAAAAATAGTTGACCAGTTCAAGCTAAATAAATTTTACCAGGTATGCTGACAGTTGTTGTAAATAGAGGAAATAAATATGTTCGATTCAAAAATTAAACTTATCGGCCTGCTTGGTCTCATTCTGCTCACAGCAGCCTGTGTTTCTATCACCCCAGCCAATGATGATACAATTGATTATAATTCACCTCTACCACTTGATCCGGAGCTGATCATAGGCCAGCTTGATAGTGGCCTTAAATACTATATTAAGGAGAATCGTAATCCGGAAAATAGGGCTGAGTTACGATTGGTAATTAATGCCGGTTCCATCCTTGAGGATGATGATCAACTTGGCCTAGCTCATCTGCTGGAACATCTGAGTTTTAGTGGTAGCAAAGATTTCCCAAAACAGGACCTGGTCAATTATCTGGAATCAACTGGGATGCGCTTTGGTCCAGATTTGAATGCCTACACCGGCTTTGATGAGACGGTCTATATGCTCCATATTCCTACAGATAGTTCGGAACAACTGGATAAGGGGCTGCAAATTTTAGAAAATTGGGCCCATAAAGTTACATTGGGTGGTGAGGAGATTGATAAAGAACGCAGTGTCGTTGTAGAAGAATGGCGTATGGGTCAAGGTGCTAATCAACGGATATTCGATAAACAGTTGCCCCTCATGTTCAAAGGCTCTCAATATGCTCAACGTCTGCCCATTGGATCTATGGATGTCATTAGAAATGCCAGTTACGAAACAATACGCAGCTTTTATCGTACTTGGTACCGCCCAGACCTCATGGCAATTATAGCAGTAGGTGATTTTGAGCCTGCAGTCATCGAGGCCAGGATTAAGGAATTGTTTTCTAGTATCTCAAACCCTGAAGTGACTCGTGAACGCATAAGTCACGATGTTCCAGGTCATGCAGAGACGCTATATGCCCTTGCATCAGATCCTGAAGCCACTCGCTCTTATGTAAGCGTGCTTTTCAAGCATCCTTCCAAGATTGACAGAACCGTTAGGGAATACCGAGAGAACATTGTTGAAGGACTTTATCATGAAATGCTAAATGCCCGTTTCAATGAAATTACTCAAAAAGCAGATGCTCCCTTTCTGTATGGTTACTCAGGAAAAAAGAGCTGGGCCAGAACAACAGATATGGTCATGCTAAACGCTGGTGTTGTTGAAGGGGGAACAGCAAAAGGTTTAGAAGCTATCCTGATCGAAGGTGAACGTGTTCGTCGGTATGGATTTACTTCTACCGAGCTGGACAGGGCTAAGAAGCAGGTTCTCAGCAGTATTGAAAAACGTTATCAGGAACGCGATAAACAGGAATCCCGACGAATTGCATCCGAACTCAAACAACATTTCCTGGAAGCAGAAGCAGTGCCAGGCATCGAATATATATATAAACTCTATCAGCAGATGCTTCCCGGCATACAGCTGGCCGCAGTGAACGCGCTGGGTAAGGAGTTTATTACTGATGCAAACCGGGTGGTTACGGCATCTGGTCCTGAGAAAGAAGGGTTAACCCCAGCTACAGAAGAAGAACTGGCTGCAGTCATGGCAACAATTGAAACTCTGGCAATTGAACCCTACGTGGATAATGTATCCACAGAACCACTTATTGCCAACTTGCCCAAACCTGGTAGTATTTTGGATTCCAAGTATTATGAAGATATCGATACGCACGAGATGACCCTGAGTAATGGTGTTAAAGTCGTACTTAAATCTACAGATTTTAAAAATGATGAAATTCTTTTCAAGGCACACAGCCCTGGTGGTTATTCTGTCTTCTCAAATGAGGATTTGATTACGGGGAAATTGGCTGCGAAAATAATGAATTATAATGGTATGGGTAATTTCAGTCTGGTAGATCTGAAGAAATATATGGCAGGAAAGCAAGTTTCAACAACGCCTTATATTGATGCTCTTTATGAAGGTATGGATGGCTCGGTATCTCCAACTGACCTGGAAACGTTATTTCAAATGATCTATCTCCAGTTTACCGCCAGCCGACAAGATGAAGAAGCGTATACCTCACTCATGACCCAGTTTCGATCCATGTTAGAGAATGCAAGCTTGAGTCCTGAAGCAGCTTACAGAGACACGTTAAGTGTGACTTTGAATGGCCATCATCCACGAAGACAACCCATGACCGTGGATATGTTGGATCAAGTAGATCCTTTAAAAGCACAGGTATTGTACAACGACCGCTTTGCTGATGCCAGCGACTTCACGTTTCTATTTGTTGGGAATTTTAACAAAGATCTGATCTCACCTCTGATTCTACAGTATCTCGGTTCACTACCAGCCCCGAACAGAGCAGAAAACTGGGTTGATGAAAAGATTAGCACCCCTGGTGGAAAGATTAACCGAAAAGTTAAACACGGTATCGATCAGAAAAGTACGACCCGTATTGTTTTTTCTGGTGACTTTAATTATACCCGCCAAAACCGTTATGACTTGTTCTCCATGATGCAGGTGTTGAAAATCCGGTTAACTGAAGTGCTGAGAAAGGACCTGGGTGGTGTTTACGGGATAGGTGTCTGGGCCAGTACCTCCAAAGAACCCGCCGCAGAATATTCACTCAATATTGCCTTTGGATGTGCTCCTGAACGCGTACAGGAATTAACCGATGCAGTTATGGTTGAAATAAAATCAATCATGAACAATCCCCCAGAACAAAAGACCATAGACAAGGTCAAGGAAAGTCAGCGTCGTGAACGGGAAATTAATATCGAGAAAAATTCCTACTGGCTGAACTACCTGACTGTCTATTACCGTGAGGGTCGTGATTTAGCAGATTTTATGAAATATAATGAGTTGGTAGATGGCTTTTCTGCACAAGATGCACAGGCCGTAGCGGCAAAACATTTTGATCTGAATAATATGATTCAGGTAACACTCTATCCTGAGAACGGAGAGCAAGGGAAGTAACCATAGTTATCATAATCAATTGATTACACACCAAAGGTGTCCAGGTGTATTGATTGATTTGATTAAAGGTCATTTTTGAAAAGCTAAAACCATTTGACGATAAGGAAAAAAACATGCGGAATTATTTAAAATTATCAATTATACTCCTGATAATCACCTCATCAACCAGCCTATTTGGAGAAACATCTTCTGATGATATTTTATCAGTAGAACTGCTTAGTAGTCGAGATGCTGCGATTGCAGGAGAAGCACTTGATGTGGCCCTCATCGTTGATATCAATCACCCCTGGCATGTTTATTCCCCTATAGGAAAAGGTGACTTTACCATTCCGATTTCTCCCACGATATTTACTGAAGGGACTGCGTTTGGTGTCAATGATTGGGACTATCCAGACCCACAAATGATTGCTGTAGCAGGTGCCACAGAACCAGCAGCTGTCTATGGTGATCAATTGATTCTAAGAACAACCCTCGATATCAGCTCAACGGCTACCGAGAGTTTGTTAATCAAAGGTGAAGTGTATTACCAGGCCTGTGATGATGCCCAGTGTCTGATCCCAACAACGATAAATTTTGAACTTAAGCTGCCTGTGGTTATTGAAGTAGGCTTAAGCCATGCGGTATACCCTGAGATATTTACTTCAAATGCTGTGAATGCCAAATTGGCCGAACAGCAGATGTCCTCCGCTGAACTTGAAGATGATGATATCTCAGGGATGGTTGACCAATACGGCATGATCTTAACCTTCGCCATCATCTTTTTTGGTGGTTTAGCACTGAATTTAACTCCTTGTGTGTACCCCCTGATTCCCATTACAATCAGCTTTTTTGGCGGGACAGGTGCCAGTAAGGGTAAGACCTTTTGGATGGCCCTAGCCTATGTCCTGGGAATCGCAGTTACCTATTCTATACTTGGGGTTGTTGCTGCACTAGGGGGTGGACTATTTGGAGCATTGTTGACCAATCCAATAGTCTTGATTGGTATCGCTGCTATCCTTGTCGGACTTTCACTTTCAATGTTTGGCGTGTATGAGTTCCGCTTACCTACAGGTCTCATGACAGCAGCAAGTCAATCTAAAGCAGGTATATTTGGATCATTTTTTATGGGACTCACTTTAGGTATTGTAGCTGCACCTTGTGTAGGTCCGTTTGTCATTGGCTTGCTCACCTACGTAGCAGCTCAACAAGACGTTGTCCTCGGTTTTTCCATGTTCTTTACCTTGGCCATGGGGCTTGGATTACCTTATTTATTTTTAGCCATGTATTCAAGCAAACTAGCCTCTATGCCACGCTCTGGTAGCTGGATGATCGGTGTGCGTGTGATTTTTGGTTTTGTATTGATCGCAATGGCCATCTATTTCGTAATGCCCCTGATGGGAGCATTTGCGAATCCAGTCATGGCCATCTTCTTAATTGGTTCTGGTGCATATTTAATCATGTTTGAGAATAGTAGTGTTGGTAATGTAGCCTTTAATCGATCTAAACAGGCTATTGCAATAATCCTTATTATCATTGGAACCTGGATGGGTATCCCTGAACCAGAAATTACCTCTGGTGGTATTGAGTGGACACACCCAACAACGCAGGAACAGTTGGATGAGTTAATGACCAGCAGCAAACCCATACTGATTGATGTCTATGCTGACTGGTGTATCCCTTGTAAAGAAATGGATAAATTTACCTTCCCCGATGCAGAAGTTGTTAGTGCCTCAAAAGACTTTACGGCGATAAAGCTCGACATGACCCACCAGAATGGTGAGTTTGAGCAGTCCTTGCTAAAACAATTCTCAATCAAAGGGGTGCCGACCTATATCTTTTTTAAAGGTGGGGAGGAGCTGAAGTCACTCCGCTCTACAGGATTCGAGAATGCTGAAGATTTTTTAAATCGAATGAAAAAAGCGATTTAAGCAATAGTACTTGATGTGCCAGAGGTCAGGTAAACGTATGCCGCCTGACCTGTTATCGATTGAGCTGATTAATTATAAATGAGTCTTGAATGTATTGCATACATAAGCAGTAATTTATTTTGAAAATATTTTGGAGTTTGTAAATGGGATCTTTAACAGCACCTCTATCTAAGAAAGCTCTATTGGATAGAGTTCGTTCAGATTTTATTGGTTTGGATACGACCTATAAAAATGCTAGGGGAGAAGAGACCCGTCGAATTTATCTGGATTCTACTGCCAGCTCGCTCATGTTTCGTCCAGCTGCCAAAATTACCAAGAATTTCCTGGCGCATTATTCTAACACACACAGCAAACTTCATCATTCCGCTCATATCTCAACGGCTGCTTATGATTGGGCTCATGCCAGAATTCTCTCGTTTATAGGAGCCGATCCGGAGATCTACACCTGTTTTTTTACAGGATCGGGAACGACCTCCGGGATCAATCGCATGGCTCGCGTTTTTCGCGATCTTAACCCAGACCGTGATACTGCTATCGTTTCCATAATGGAACACCATTCCAACGATTTGCCCCACCGTAAGCATCTAAAACATGTAATTCATGTTCCTGTCGAGGGCCTGGATGAAAACAAAATGTGCATTAGTTTACCAAAATTAGAAGCAGCATTAAGGGAGCATGCAGGAAATATAAATTATGTCTCAATCACGGCGGTTAGTAATGTGACCGGGATAATTAATCCAATTCATAAAATCGCCAAACTAGCCCATAAATACGGTGCTTTTATTATGGTTGATGGCGCTCAAAGCGTCGCTCATCTGCCCACAAAAATGTTCCACCCAGATGATCCTGAGGCCAGTATTGATGCCCTTGTGTTTTCTGGTCATAAAACCTATACACCGGGTTCACCTGGTGTTGTGATTGCGCGTAAGGACCAACTGGGTCAGATTGAACCTGAAGAGGTTGGTGGTGGGATGGTAGATCGTGTTCTGGAAGACCGTTACCAGGTCAAAGAAAGCTTCCCGGATCGTGAAGAAGCCGGAACACCAAATATTCCTGGAGCAATTGCACTGGCAACTACCATTGAGTTTCTTGACCGCATTGGAATGGAATATCTCTTGAAAGAAGAAGACATTATCCTAGAACAGGCGCTTGCAGGCATGCGGGAAATACCTGAAATAAAAGTTTATGGAGGCACCAATACCAAGGATTGTCCACGGGCAGCATCAATATCTTTCAATATCCGTGGAATGGACCATGGACTGGTAGCTGCTATTCTCAATGACTATTTTAATATTGCTGTACGAAACCAGTGTTTCTGTGCCCATCCTTATGTTAAAGAAATGATGGCTGATGAACTACAATCATCATTTGGATCAATTGATTTTGGGAATATGAGTGATGAATTTATGCGTGTCGCTGGTATGGTAAGAGCCAGTTTTGGCATGTACTCCAGCACAGAAGATGTTAAGAGTCTCCTAGCCGCACTAAAGGATATCATCGAACATGCGGTTGAATATACGAATCACTATGAGGTCAATAACGACAATGATTACCAGCACAAGTCCTACTACCCAGAGCACCAATCCTATTTTAACATCTGCGATGAGATTGACCGGTATTTGAGCTAGGGTAAAGGATATAGATGATTGGGGTTGAGAGTGTATGTATGAGGCAGGCTTCTGTCTTACCTGACAATTGCAGTATGTAAAGCATAGATGGATGAATTCTATTATCTGCTAGTGATGAGAAATATACACTATCTTAGTGAAAGTCCTGTTTAATATTGAACCTACATCTTTTAACTTACCAAACCCGATTTGGCTACTCTCAGGCTACTGATTATTAAGAAATCATTAGAAAATTGTTCACCTTATGCCATTCCTGAGAATGGTTAATTCCAGCCTTTAAATGGTTCTATTGCTAGTTTACAAGGCTATGTAAGGGTTTAAGAAAATAGTCTGAAAATAGCACTCTATCTGCTTTGGGAGCAGGGGGCCGTAGGTTCGAATCCTATCACCTCGACATTAGATAAGCCCCTAACCCATAACGAGTTAGGGGCTTTCTTGTTTTATATCCAAGCTGCCAAAATAGCAGATTTAGTC